>DATDOJ010000165.1:0-14770 GCA_035293345.1 Bacteroidia bacterium | reverse complement strand
AAATCAGCGAGAGATTTTGAAAACAATTCTCTGCCCGCAATTTTTGGCAAATAAAAATAAATGCCTCCTGCGGCAGTGAGAACAATCCACGACAGCACAAGTGAAACATGCATCGGGCGCGTTTTGAAAAAAGGGAAGTATGTGTTGAAGTTCCCCTCAGGAAAAACAAATTGAAGCGCACCTGCCACCCCGGTGAGCAAACCAAGCACCAAAGCAATTAATCCTGCCAGAATAAAAAGCGTCCCGATATTTTTTTTCATAAAATGAAATCGTTACTGATTATGATTTCTTTCCTGCACTGTTCCATAATACGTCACACCAAAGTCCTTCATTGGAAATTTTCCCGATGCGTCCACGTATTTCAGAAAAGCAACCAGTGATTTTACTTCGTCATCTTTGAACTGAAAGTTGGGCATCACCTTTGTTCCTGCCCTGATGAAAGCTTCGGCATAAATTTCTCCTTTGCCCCTCGCAGAAATAACATTGGTTAAATCCGGTCCCATATAACCACCGAGTCCGTAAAGCTGGTGACAGGCAGAGCAATTTTTTTTCTGCCAGATTATTTTTCCCTGCCTGACATCATCCGTCAGCGGGACAGAATTATTTTTTGCAGTACCTACAGTGTAAACAATACCGGTATAAATAATGAAAGCAAAAACAAGCAAAAGCACAGAAAGCAACTTCGGATTGTTCATGCTCCAAATATGCACAGAAATTTTTATACAGAATGAACAACTGCGCTCATCATCTCAAAATGTGCTGTGAAATGGCGGAGGAACTTTGACTCCTGTATAATGCGCATTCCCACCGCAGAACTTTTTCTTTCAAGGATTTTATCAAACACTTCAATCACATAATCAATATGCGACTGGGTGTAAACTCTGCGCGGGATGGCAAGACGGACAAGTTCGTTGGCTGCAGGAATAAGTTTTCCGTTGTTGCCATATTTTCCGAACATCACCGAACCGATTTCCACGCTGCGGATTCCGCCAGCGAGATAGAGTTCGCATACCAACACCTGACCGGGGTATTGTTCAACAGGAATATGAGGATAAAAACTTTGTGCATCTATATACACAGCATGCCCCCCGACAGGAAGCATAACGGGAACGCCTTTCTTAAAAAGTTTTTCTCCGAGATATTGTGTTGAGCGAATCCTGTACCTGAGATAATCCGGTTCGAAAACTTCTTCCAATCCAACAGCAATTGCTTCCATATCTCTTCCGGAAAGTCCGCCATAGGTTGTGAATCCTTCTGTGATGATAAGGAGCTGTGTGCACGCATCTGCGAGTTCCTTATTTCTCAGTGCAAGAAAGCCGCCCATATTTACAAGCGCATCTTTCTTGGCGCTCATAATGCATGCATCAGCAAGTGAAAACATTTCCTGCGCAATTTGCCTGTAGGAATAATTTTCATAACTTTTCTCCTTCTCATGAATAAAGTAACCGTTCTCAGCAATACGGCAGCAGTCCAGGATGAAAAGTATTCCATGCTTCCGGCAAATCACACTTACATCTTTCGCATTCTGCATACTGACGGGCTGCCCTCCTCCGCTGTTATTCGTAACGGTGAGAATAACTCCTGCAATATTTTTTTCTCCGAAGTTATTTATCAGTTCAGAAAGTTTCTTCGTGTCAAGATTTCCCTTAAACGGTATCTCAGAAAAAAAATCTTTTGATTCTTCAACGGGAATATCAATTGCTTGCGCCCCACTAAATTCAATGTTGGCACGCGTGGTGTCGAAGTGAGTATTGCTGATAAAATATTTTCCTTTGCCCCCGAGGTAACTATATAAAATTCTTTCTGCAGCCCTGCCCTGGTGCGTGGGAAGAATATAAGGCATGCCCGTCAGTTCATGCACAACTTTTTCAAAACGCTCCCAGCTTTTTGCACCTGCATACGATTCATCGCCACGCATCATGGCAGCCCACTGGTTGCTGCTCATTGCCGATGTGCCGCTGTCGGTCAACAGATCAATGATGACCTGGTCCGACTTGAGGAGAAAAGGATTGTAATGCGCTTCGTACAAAAATATTTTTCGCTGCTCCTTATTCGTCATTACAATGGGTTCAACGCTTTTTATTTTGAAGGGCTCAATGATGGTCTTATACATTTATTATGGATTAATGATTATTGATTATTGATTATTGCAGTTCGAAAATCTCTTTTGCTCGTCAATTGCCAAAAGAAATCTTCGATACAATATTTTTCACTACTGCCATTGCACTTAATATTGCGAGGTAACTCGTCTTCGGGTTTTTGCTCGGAAGATTTTTGGTTGTTGTATGTATTTCTCCGAAACTTCCCCGGCACACTATTTCATGCGTATTGAATTTTGTCTTAGCATCAGCAATAATTGAAATTTTAATTCTTCTGAAATGAGAAGCCAAAAATAAACTTGCCGCAACATTTATATTTTGCGGAAATCCCCGGATTGCTTCATGCAGATTTCCTTCAAATATTTTTTCGCCCGAAGTAATTTCGTCTAATTCAATTTTGTTTAGTAAAACATACGGAGCATTTTTTAAACCGGCAGCAGACTTGGTCGTTGTCAGCGACAATGATTTAATATTTCCCCGCACAGCATGAATGGCATCAAGCCCGGCTATTGCCCCTGAAGGAATATGTATTCCGCATTGTTTAATTTTTTTCATTAAAGAAAAATTCTCCGCCAATCCACCAGTACTCATAACCAGCAAATGTTTTCCTTCCATGTCAAGTTCTTTGCATTCGAGAATTTCTTTAACGGTTTCTTTACCTGCTGCTTCAATTATCAGGTCAGCTTTTTTTACTGCATCATTTATCGTCAACAGGGGAAATTTCCTGTGGAGCTTTTTGCTTAAGTGAAAAAAACTTTTCGGGTCAATGTCATTTATAGCTGCGAGCGAAAAGCGTTTGTCGTCTTTGAGAAAAAGAGCCAGCTCTGTTCCGATATTCCCACAACCGATTATTGCAACTCTTATCATGCTTCTCCCCGCTTACTTGCTGATGAAAAATTTGTCATGCCGCCTCCAGCATCCTGACGATTGATTTTTTGGCACGGGCGATTATTTCTTCCGGAAGTTCAATCCTTTGCTTCTCCTCTTTCAACGACTGAAGCACCAGTTCCAGGGTGGTTGCCTTCATATATGCGCAGAGGTTGCAGAATGAATAAAAATGTTTTCCGGGAACATCTTCACGAAGTTTGTTGGTCATGCCGCACTCAGTTACTACAATGAAATCACCACCCTCATCCTGCCGGGCAAACTTCGCCATGCCGCCCGTTCCGCAAACATAATCTGCCACATCAAGAATATCTGTTTTGCATTCGGGATGCGCAATAATTTTAGCATCCGGATGTTCCCTTTTGAATGTGAGTAAAGTTTCACTGTTTAAATCCTGATGCACAGCGCAGAATCCCTCCCACAAATGAATTTTCTTTTTTGATTTCGACTGTACATACCGCCCAAGATTTTTATCAGGCAGAAAAATAATTTCATCCTGCGGAAGTGAATTAACAACCTTCACTGCATTTGCAGAAGTGCAGCAGATGTCAGAAACTGCTTTCACATCAGCATTAGTATTCACGTATGATACAACCGCTGCATCCGGAAATTTATTTTTCATTCGCTTGACTTCTTCCACCGTTGCCATGTCGGCAAGTGAACATCCGGCTTCAAGCGAGGGAAGTAAGACCGTTTTTTCAGGATTCAGAATCTTTGCTGTTTCTGCCATGAATTTCACCCCGCAGAAAACAATGATGTCGGCTTTGGTTTCAGCCGCCTTGCGCGAAAGCTCTAGTGAATCAGCAATGAAATCAGCGACTTCGTAAATCTCGGGACGCTGGTAATTGTGAACCAAAATAACAGCATTCTTTTCTTTTTTCAGCCGGTTGATTTCGCTTATTAATACTTTTTGTTCGTTTGATACTTGTTGCATGAATCTAATTTTGCCGATGAAATTACCTCAGGAATTCAGCAGAGGTCATGATGTAAATAAGTTACGTACATGACATTCGTCATGTCAGGAAAATGTTTTGTTTAATTCACTGAAACACGAAATCAGTTATCAGTTGAATGCCATTCTGCAAACGAAGAAGGCGTTTCCTGAAGCTTCATGCTGAAAAGTTTAATTTGCGGTGGCAGTTTTTTCTCCACTTTATTTTTGAATCCGAGCAGCAGGTTTTCGCAGGTGGGCTGATACTCAGTGAAGACAATTTTATCAAAATGTTTTTTCAGTCCGGGAATTTTATTGTGCGGGGAACGCGCATTGAGGACAAGGGCATGGTCGGCATCTTCAACAACACATTCGGTGACAATTTTTTTTAACTCAGAAAAATCAATCACCATTCCGTTCTTCGGGTGTTTCGCATTTTGGAGCGGTTCACCGATAACAGTCACTGATAAATAATAGGTGTGCCCGTGAATGTTTTTGCACGGACCATCATACCCGTAAAGCGCATGCGCCATTTCAAATGAAAATGTTTTTGTTACCCGAACCTTCGTCATTAAAAATACATTTAAAAATAATTTTACTTGGGCATCGGGCGTATTTGTTCTGTGTCTTTCCTACAACCATTTGTTTTTCCTGTACCAGTCAATGGTTTCCTGAAGCCCGTTTTCCAGGGTATAGTCAGGGCGGAACTGCAAATCATCTTTCAAAGCTGAGGTATCGCACAGCCAGTTTTTTGCTTGATATTCTTTCAGGCGCTCGCGGTTAAAAGCAGAAGCTGTTCCGCTTAGTTTGCTGAATGATTCTGAGAGAAAAGCCATCGGTCGTGCAACAGTTGCGGGAATGGTGATGCGAAATGTTTTCCTGCTCAAATGTTTTTTTACTGCTTCATTAAAACTGCGCAACGTGTAGTCATTACCATCACCGACATTATAAGAGCACAAGGTATGGCTTGATTCCATGGTGGCGAAAACTGCCTTTGCCAAATCACGGATGTAAACAAAACTCAGCATCTGCTTTTTAAATCCGATGTAAGGTTCAATTTTCCTGTTTAAAATTTTTATCAGCATGAGCAAATCCCTGTCGCGGGGACCGTACACTGCTGTCGGACGGATAATAAGAAAAGGTAAATCGCTTTGTGCTGTAAGCAGTTTTTCAGAGAGCAATTTGCTTCGCCCGTAGGCAGTGATTGGCTGCGGGCTGTTTGTTTCATGAATTGGAGCGCTGCCAACTCCGGGACCTAAAGCAGCCAAGCTGCTCATGTAAATAAATTTTTTCAGAATGAAATTACTTTCCGTCAGCGCACTCACAAGATTTTTTGTATAGCGGTAATTGACTGTGTAAAAATCTTCTTCTTTTTTCGCTTTAGTAATTCCGGCATTGTGAATGATGTAGTCGAAATCTCCTGCGCTGTATTTCAAATCAAAAAGAAATCTTTCGAGTGAAGCGGCATCCGCCAAATTCATTTCGAGAATTTTTGCTCCGAGCTCTTCAAGAAAAATGCGGCTGCTTGTGGAACGGATTCCCGCATAAACCTCATAATTTCTTTTCACAGCTTCTTCCGCAAGTGCGCTGCCGATGAAACCGCTTGCTCCGGTAATTAAAATTTTTTTCATGACAGGTTGCGTTCGTAAATCCTGTACTTCTTATACGGCTCTCCGCCCATGTTCACAAGTGCGCGGTTCATCATTTCGTTGTTCTCCAGAATCCATGATGCTTCTGACCAGCGGATATTTTTTCTGCGCGCTGCTTCAATGCTGCGTGCATAGAAACAGGCATCCACCCCGCTCTTTCTATATGCTTCAAGAACACCGAGAGTGAGTACCCGCAATGTTTTCACTTTGTTTTTATTCATGAGCAATTTGAAAATGCCTGTCGGAAATAATCTTCCTCTCGGAATGTTGATGAATATTTCGTTGAGGTTGGGAATGGACAACGAGAAACCGATGGGGTTGCCGCTGTGCTCTGCTATAAAAGCAAAATCGGGGTCAACGATTGACTTCATGTCGGCAGCGGCAAAGTTGAATTCCTCTTCCGTCATCGGAACGAAGCCCCAGTTTTTTTCCCATGCGGAATTATAGATGTAACGGATTCTTTCGACTTCCTCTTCAAATTTTCTCAAGCTCAGATTACGGATTGTGATTCCGGATCTTCTCAATCGCTCTTCGAGTGCATTACGAATCCTTACGGTTTTGTCATTCACTTCTGCGGTGATAAGCCGGTAGGCAATGAGGTCAATCATTTTCTTAAACCCGGCTTCTTCAAGAAATTTATTGTAGTCCGTTTTGTTATACGTCATCATGATGACGGGCGGCAAATCAAAACCTTCCATGAGAACTCCGCACGTGTCGTTGGTGGAAAAATTTACAGGACCGATTATTTTATCGTACCCGTTTTCTCTCGCAAAAGCAGTCGCTCTGTCGAGCAGCGTTTTTGCCGTTTCGAAATCTGTGGCGTCAAAAAATCCGAAGAAGCAATCGTTGTTTCCGGTAAACTTTTTGTAGTTGCCGTTGCTGATGACGGCAATTCTTCCGGTGTTTACTCCGTCTTTCCGGGCAATAAAAAATTCGGCTTCGGCATGTTTGAAGAAAGGGTTTTTCTTTTTATCGAAAAGTTTTTTCTGAGCGATGAAAAGTTCGGGAACATAATTCGCATCCCCCTTATACAAATCATGAGGCAAGTCAATGAATTTTTTCAGTTCCCTTTTCGATTCCGCCTTATCAATGATAACGCTCATTGATACAAACTGATTTCAGGCGCGGCTAAAATTCCGAGCTGCTTCGCCACGCTGGAAATTTTCTCGATGGCGATGTCCATCTGCTCGATGGTGTGTGTAGCCATCAGCGAAAGGCGGATGAGGGATGAATCGGCAGGCACGGCTGGAGACACTACAGGGTTTACAAAAATTCCTTCGTCAAGAAGTTTGCTTGCGAATTGAAACGTCAGCATATCGTTGCGCACGAAGATGGGAATGATGGGCGTTTCGGTTTTTCCCAAATCAAAACCCATTTGCTTCAGCGCATATTTCATGTACCATGTGTTCTCCCACAATTTTGTAACGCGCTCCGATTCATTTTTCAACACCCGCAGCGCGCCAAGGGCAGCGCCTGCAGCGGCCGGGGGTATGCTCGCACTGAAAATGAGCGAGCGAGCATGATGTTTCAGATAATTAATGACGTCCGCTCTGCCTGCCACAAAACCGCCAAGCGAGGCAAGCGATTTGCTGAACGTTCCCATTATCAAATCCACTTTATCTGTTAGGTTGAAATGAGCCGCGGTGCCGTCACCGTATTTCCCAAGCACGCCCAGCGAATGTGCATCGTCAAGCATTACCATGGCATGATATTTTTCAGCAAGCGCAACCAACTCTTTCAACTTCACAATGTCTCCCTCCATGCTGAACACACCATCGCTCACAATCAGTTTCACGTGGCTGCATTTGGATGACTGCAATTGCGCCTCCAGGTCATTCATATTATTATGCCCGTACTTTCTCAGGTTGGAAAAGGAAAGCCGCGCGCCTTCGATGATGGAAGCATGGTCCATTTCATCGAGCAGGATGCAGTCGTTTCTGCCCGTGAGGGTGGCTACCACGCCCAGGTTTGTCTGGTAGCCGGTGGAAAAAACAATGGCGGCTTCTTTGCCGGTGAACTCGGCAAGTTCTTCTTCCAGTTCCTCGTGAAGGCGGGAGTTTCCGTTGAGAAAGCGCGAGCCGGAACAGCCGGAGCCGTAATGCTCAAGGGCAAAGCGGGCTGCTTCCTTCACTTTCGGATGATGCGTCAGCCCGAGGTAGCTGTTGGAGCCGAACATCAACACCTTCCTGCCGCTGATGATTACTTCCGTTCCGTAGTTCATTTCCAGCGGACGGAAATAAGGGTAGATTCCCTGCTGCTTCAACTGAGCAGCTATCTGAAACTTATTTACTTTTCGGGTTAGGAGGTCTGGTACCATTAAAAATTATTTCGGTGAAGTTGCAATAATAACGCATAGCCATAAACAAGACATGACCGAAATCATGTTTTGTGTCAAGTTATTTAACCAAAGAACAGGGGACAGCAATTATCCCTCTCAGGCAATGTCAACCACCACTTTCACCACATCGGTTTCGAGCCCGATGGCTTTGTCGTCTTTCATGTAGCGCATTTTGTAGTAGCGGATTTCGGCTGTGCCGGGGGTGCGGTTGCTGCGCATGTCTTCGAATGGCGATTTAAAGTCGCGCCCTATTTCTGTCCAGGTGATGCCGTCATAGCTGCCGTAAATAATCACGCCTTGCATCCTGCCTTTGACCCAGTCGAGGATAACCATAGTCATGAGCACCGTTATTTTGGAGATGCGCGGCTTGACGGTGTTCTCGTCAATCGGTTCGTGACTAACGCGCGCTCCGAGGGCTATCATGTCGCCTTCGTCAAAATTTTCTTCGTCTGCAATGCGGTTGAATTCTTTGAGCACGTCTTTTTGTATGTCGGCAATCAAATCGTTTTGCGTCTTATAGCTTTGCTGTGCGGTTTGCGCATCGGCAAACGCCTTGTTTATGGCATCCGGAAGCGAGGTGAGCCAGCCGCCAAGCTTGACTAATAAGGCTGCCGGTGTGTTGTACTTGTCGGCAAGAAGTCCGCTGCCGGCTGCGCCAAGTTTTGCCGACACATTTTGAAGGTAGGAGCCAATGTTCCCTATTATGGAAGGGAAAAATATAGCTTTTTTACGAGGCATATTCTATTGTTTTTAAGGGTTAGATATTGAAATATTAGTTTTTTTTAATAAAAATCATGAAAATGCCATTCCAACGCTTCCTCTTTCTGCACCGGCAGCCCGAATTTGAATACCGGGAAGGCGTCTTTGAATACAGCACCCCCTTTTTGTATTCAAAGTCCCCAAGTTTGAATACCGGGAGCCGGAGTTTGAATACCGGATGCCCTTTTTGTATTGAAACTCCACGAGGTTGAATACGGGGACGTGGAGTTTGTATTCAAAGAGGCGTAGTTTGAATGCAAAGGAGCTAAGTTTGAATACCAACTCCACGGGTTTGTATTCAAAGAAGCATTCCCGGTGAACGAAGAATGGCTTTTTCAATACAATTCGGGGCATTTGGAGAACCAAGCGGGGCAGAAACATGGGAAGAGGCAATACTTCTGCTTAAGGCAGGATAATATTATAGTCCACATTATTGATTGTTACCACCGCCAGGGCATCGCAGATTCCGTTGCCGTAATTCAGCGTTCGGGTGGTTTGATTCTGCGGGGTGAAATCGAGGATGCCCGATACGAGCCAGTTGCAGTTCATCTTTTGGATGAGCGGAAATCCTGCCCGTGTTTCCAAAGTATAGGATACGCCAAGCCGGTTCACTCCGTTGGCAGCCCCGGCATGCTCATAGACATCATCGAGATAAACATAAGGCGTGCTCCAGCCGGAAATAAACCTGCGCGTGCGGTTGCAGTTCCAGGTGGCTGTGCTGTTGTCGGGCCAGGTTGCCTGAACATTGACCGCGACAACCCGGATGGTGATGCTGTCCTCGATAATGATGTATCGGGTTCCTTCGTGCTTGATGTTGTTTACATAATAATCCTGCGTCCACACCGTGACGCTGTCGCCCGGCATGTGAGATATCCAGGGGTTTTTAAACTTGGCGAAAATTTTTCCCCTGCGGAATCTTCCGTCACCGCAGCCGTTTTGACTGACGGGACCGAAATCAATGGTGAGTGTGCGAGGCCAGCCCGTCAGCGGAGATACTGAAATTAATGCGCAGGCGCTGAGCGGAGAATCGGAATTCCTGATTTCGCTGCTCGTGTCCCCGTTCGATGACACGTAAGAAAAGATATTTGAATTCTCCCTGTCGAGTTCGGCATTGTCGGCTTCGCTCTGAAAATTGGGAGTGGGATTCGGATTCGGATTCGGGTCGGGTTGTGCTTCATCCTTTTTGCAGGAGTTCAATGTCGCTGCAAAAAACAGAGCAATGAGAACGGCAATAAATTTAATGTTGATTTTTTTCATGGCTTTTAGATTTTAAGTTTACAATTTTAGATGTTGTATGCTTCACTGCGTATGACATTCGTCATGTTTTGCAGGAATTAATTCCAATGTGAATTATTTTCTTATTGCAACACTGTATGGGTCAACCGAAACTTCCGCCTTGAAACCGGGAACCATAGTAAGCGTGTTTAAATCAATGGCTGTCACATATCCGTTTCTGCCCGCGCAGGTTGAAGCATGGTGAGGCGCAGGACCGCCTAAGCTTATGTTGCGGTTCGCTACGAAAGCATAGCCGTTTTCATCATCCACAACTAATTGATGGGGCTGGTAGCCAGAATAGATATTGGTGATAAATGAATGTGTCAGGTAATTGATGACGGTGATGCTTCCCACCTTAGGCGCGAAAGCAGTTGCATCGGCATAGGATGTTACAAACAAATAAGGAGTTGAGGTGGAGTATGCCATCTCCTGCGGATATTTGCACGAAGGAATGACGGCAAGCAAACTGTCATTGGCTGAATTGAAAAAACGAACTTCATCTCTCACTTCAACAGTTACGCAATATTCGGAATAATCCGGTGAGAATTTTATCTGGTGCGGGTTGAAGAGATTGCCAAAGGGATTGGGAAAATCGCCCGGCTGCATAACTTTCATGGTTATATCCGGATTGTCAGCATCGGTCATATCAAGTTTGTAAACAAAATTTCCTGTCTGCGCGCTCACATATCCGATGCTTCCGTCTTGATTCAATGCCGAGCCGTGAGGCAGTTGAAACAAACCTGCGCCACTGTACAATTGCGTAAGTTGAAAGGAAGTTAAATCAATCCGTGCCACGGCACCGCCTGCATCCCAATGCACTGCCAGCGCAAACTTCGAGTCACCCGAAATTGAAATGGTGTGCCATCCCGGAAGTCCTAAGTCAACTTCTCCGACTTTAACATCATCCGAACAACGGTATTTTTCCATATACGTGCTGCTGATAAAAACCACGTACCAAAATTCTCCGTCTGGCGACACAGTGATGTAATGCGGAATTTCAATGGACGGATATCTGCCGACATCAACCACACGCATGAGTAATTTTGTTTCCGCGTCAAACACCGATACCAGGTCGCAGCCCTGGTTGGCGACATAAATCTTTTTTCTCTCCGGATTTTCCGAGAACTTTACATAGCCCGCATCATTGGGAGCACCTTCATCAATCCAGTTGCGTATGGTCAGTACATCATCTCTTGAGAAATTCTGTTTTCCGAACGGCATGGTCGGAATCAGTTGCGGTCCTAAATCAGAAAATGTATTTATGGAATACATCAGGAAACTCTGGTCTGAGCGATAGGGAATTACATTGGAGTTATTTCTTCCGCCTTTGAACATGCCTTCCCAGGTGGTTAAGTCCAACCCGACTGCAGCTTCATTGTTCGTTGAAGTGTGGCAACCTGTGACACCGCAATTGCCTTTCATAATTTTCCAAACGGGTTCCGGGAAACCGCTGTTGTTCACCGGTTCAATTTTATCATACATGCAGGCAGGCGAAAAAAGAAATACGATGATAACAACGGCAGTCATCCTCTGCCATGAATAATAAAATAATTTCATAATTGCGAAATGTATTTTGTCTTATGTGTCAAAATAAATGACATCAGTCAGAATTAACTATGACATCAGTCATGTATGAAAAATATGCAGGGGGTCATATTCGCAGCTCATGAAGAACAAAATGAGTATTTTGGAAGCCGATACTTCACGGAAGAAAAAAATGGAAGGCAAGCAAGGACTTGAAGCCCTGTTCAATTTTGCAACAGAAGGGATTGTTGTGACTAATGCAAAAGGAGAAATAGTGCGCATAAATCCCAGCGCTGAAAAACTTTTTGGTTACGCGAAAGACGAATTGTCCGGCAAAAGAGTTGAGACGCTCGTGCCACGAAGAATGGCTTTAAAGCATGAGGGGCACAGGGATGACTATAATGAAAGCCCGCATGCGCGTTCCATGGGCAAGGGACTTGACCTGTGGGGGATGAAAAAAGACGGAACGGAATTCCCGGTCGAGATTTCCCTCAGCCCTTATTCAACGGCTGAAGGAAAATTTATCATTGCTTTCATCATTGACATAACGCAACGCAAACAAGCAGAAGAGAAATTGAAAAATTATTCTGCTGAACTCGAGAAACAGGTCAGCAACAGGACCCTGATTCTGCAGGAAGCCATCGGGGAACTGGAAAATACAAAAAAGGACTTGCACGAGGCGCTGGAAAAAGAAAAAGAACTAAGTGAACTGAAATCGCGTTTCGTTTCCATGGCTTCACACGAATTCCGTACACCGCTGGCAACCATTTTGTCATCGCTTTCGCTGGTGACAAAGTATGGCGAAATGGAAGACAAGGAAAAGCAAAGCAAACACATCCACAGGATAAAATCATCCATCAATAACCTCACCGACATACTCAACGATTTTCTTTCAGCAAGCAAATTGGAAGAAGGCAGGGTGGAAAACAACCCCGTGGAACTGAATCCGAAAAAATTTATTTCCGACACGATTTCGGAAATGCAAACGCTGGTAAAAGACGGACAGATAATCAACTACAAACATTCCGGAAATGAAACTGCGCATCTCGACCCGAAACATTTAAAAAATATTTTATTCAACCTGATATCCAATGCCATTAAATTTTCGGGCGAAGGAAAACCGATTCGTGTTTCTACGGTGAATGATAACGGGCTGATGAAAATATCGGTTAAAGACGAAGGTATCGGAATTTCAAAGGATGACCAGGAACATTTGTTCGAGCGGTTTTTCAGAGGGCGAAATGCTTCCTACATCCAGGGAACCGGTTTGGGACTTAATATAGTTGCAAAATATATCGAGGTGCTCAACGGACACATCGAATTTAAAAGTGAAGAAAATAAAGGAACAACATTTACGATTACATTACCTGTGAAAACAAAATGAAACCTGATTCTGATTTTTGGGTTCCGGCTTTTAACAAAAAGAATATTCATTTAAGTTTACAGTTTTTAACATGCAGCCAGATGCCATCAGTAAATTAAAAAAACTATGAAAACAATTCTCCTCATCGAAGACAACAAAGAAATGCGCGAGAACACCGCAGAAATTCTCGAACTCGCAAGCTACAAAGTGTACACCGCTAAAAACGGAAAAGAGGGAGTCGAACTCGCTCAAAAAGAAAAACCGGATTTAATCATCTGCGACATCATGATGCCCGTGCTTGACGGATACGGTGTGCTGCACCTGCTCGCGAAAAATGTTGACACGGCAGGCATCCCGTTTATTTTTCTGACTGCAAAAGCCGAACGCGGTGATTTCCGAAAAGGGATGGAAATGGGAGCTGACGATTATGTAACCAAACCGTTTGACGACATCGAACTGCTTAAAGCCATTGAGAGCCGCCTGAAAAAATCGGACATGATGAAGAAAGAATTTTCAAAAGACATCGAAGGGCTTAGTGAATTTATTGCAAGTGCCAAAGGAATCGAAGACCTGAAAAAACTCTCGGAGGAGCGTGATGTGCATACGTACAGAAAAAAAGAAATTATTTATGACGAAGGAAATTATCCAAAAGGAATTTCTTTCATCATCAAAGGAAAAGTAAAGTCATACAGGACTCACGAACTGGGAAAAGAATTCATCACCGGGCTTTACAAAGAAGGCGACTTCTTCGGTTACCTCGCCTTGCTTGAAGACGGAAAATATACCGACTCCGCCATGACACTCGATGATTCTGAAATCTGCCTTATCCCGAAAGAGGACTTCTTTGCACTCATCTATAAAAATGCAGAAGTGTCGCGCAGGTTTATCAGGATGCTCTCGGATAACCTGCACGAAAAAGAAGAGCAGCTTCTGAACCTTGCTTACAACTCCGTGCGCAAACGTGTTGCCGAAGCGCTTATAACATTACACAGCCGCTACAAAAAAGAAAGTGAACCGAAATTCACCATCAGCATCTCACGCGAAGACCTCGCCAACCTTGCAGGCACTGCAACAGAAACCACCATCCGCACACTCAGTGATTTCAAAGAGGAAGGGCTGCTTGAAATCAAAGGAGGAACCATCACGCTGCTCAATAATGAAAAGCTTGCCAAGATGAGGAACTGAAAACCGGATTTACAATTTACTCCCGATGTATCGGGATTACAATTTGAGTTAACGGTTAACATTAAACATTTAGCAGCTTCAATTGGCGAGACGGGCTTCATCACTGCCTCCGGGTTTTTCATCCTGACATCTATCACTTCTTTTCCTGACGATTGTCATTCACCCGCTATTAGGGTGAGAATACTTTTGCTTAAAATATTTCGCATGAAAACTATTCTTCTGGCAACCGATTATTCCAAAGCAGCGGCAAATGCGCTGAAGTATGCCATTGAACTTGCAGAGTTTACCAAAGCAAAACTTGTGCTCTTTCATGCGTACGATATTCCTGTTCCTGTAGCAGAAGTTCCTGTGGTGATACCGGTTGCCATGAGTGAACTTAAAGAAGAGAATGAGAAAGCAATAAAAAATCTTGAAACAAAAATTCTGAAACAAACCGCAGGAAAAATTATCGTGGAATCATTTATTGGCTGCGGCATGCCGGTGAATGAAATATTAAAAGCCCTCCGGAAGAAAAAAGCAGATGTGGTTATAATGGGGATGAAAGGTGCCGGTAAAATTTCTGAAAGAATTATCGGAAGCACCGCTACCTTTCTTATGAAAAAAACCAAGGTGCCCGTGCTTGTTATCCCGCTGAAATCAAAATTCAGCAGGGCACATAAAATTGTTCTCGCCTATGATTATCAGAAAACCATCGGCAGGGAAGTGTTGAAAAACATCAGGGAGTTTGCCAGGTTGTTCAAGGCAGAAGTTGAGGTGCTTAAT
>DATDOJ010000164.1:0-5611 GCA_035293345.1 Bacteroidia bacterium | reverse complement strand
CCGAAGGACAGACCTCGGAAACGGTTGGCACGCTGTATTATTCTTATACCGGCATCCGCGACCGGCTGCTCAACGTGAACCAGGGCGTGGAAGAAAACCTGAGCGAGTGGGGCTTCGATGTGGTGCTGGGCGAGGCGCGCGGAGCCGCACCGGACGAAGAACCAATTCCGTAAAAGGGAATGCAGAATTAAGAATTAAGAATGCAGAATTAATCCCGCTGAGAGGCGGGATTTTTTTTGGGGGGAATAAGCGCTCACCTTTAAATCGGAACATCGGGTATTCCTGTTCAAGAGTAATTCATAAGGGCACCTCTAATTACTATTCTTTGCCACGAATTACACGAATTAATATTTAATGTTTTCATTCTTAAATTCGTGTAATTCGTGGCATCTGTTATTTTTGTATTTGAGTTTTTAGAGGTGCCCATAAATAATATAACTTCGCGTTTTCATTTTATCATCAACTCAAAACTAATCCTTACTCCCATGAAAAAGTTATCCGGTTTTATTATTGCCTTATTATTTCCTGCCGCAGCAGCAATGGCGCAGGTTGCCCAGCCGCAACTGATTGAAAAAGTCGAAGCAGCTTCCGGCTCGTTAAATATTCCCTATGAAAAATGGAAGCTGCCCAACGGACTCACGCTGATTATTCACGAAGACCATTCCGACCCGATTGTGAATGTGTCTGTCGTGTATCATGTCGGCTCCGCACGCGAGAGCATCGGCAAGAGCGGCTTCGCACATTTCTTCGAGCACATGATGTTCGAGGGTTCCGATAATGTGAAAGACAAAGAACATTTCCGCATCGTGAGCGAAGCGGGAGGAGATATGAACGGATTCACCGAACGCGATAAGACAACATATTTTGAAACCGTGCCAAGTAATTATCTCGAAGTTGCCCTCTGGCTCGAAGCCGACCGCATGGGTTTTCTTCTCGACTCGGTGACGAAAGAAAAATTTGAAATACAAAGAGAAACCGTAAAGAATGAGAAGGCACAGAACGTGGAGAACCAACCCTACGCCATGGCAATTTATGAAATTATTAATCAGGTATTATATCCTGAAGGTCATCCTTACAGTTGGCCCGTCATCGGCTACGTGGATGATTTGAACCGCGTAAGCGTGGATGATTTGAAAAACTTTTTCCTCCGCTGGTACGGACCCAACAATGCCGTGCTCACCGTTTCGGGCGATGTAAAATCAAAAGATGTTTTGCCGCTCGTGGAAAAATATTTCGGTTCCATTAATACGTGTCCCGAAATGAAAAAACTGAAAGCGCCTGTTCCCATTCTTGCCACCGACCAGTATGCAAATTATGTTGACAATGTTTATCTGCCGCTGACGCTGATGGTTTATCCCACAGTTCCGACATATCACCGCGATGAAGCAGCGCTCGATTTTCTCGCAGACATGATAGGAGAGGGGAACAATTCTTTCTTCTACAAAAACTTTGTGAAGACGGAGAAAGCGATAGAGGCAAGCGCAAGCCATCCGACCAGCGAACTCAGCGGTGAGTTCCAGATACAGATTTTGCCCTATCCCGATATGGATTTAGGTGGTGAGCAGCCCGCCAGCCAGGCAGCGATGGAAAGAAAAATGAATGAGCTTGTCAGGAAGAACTTCAATGAAACAGAAAAGAAAGTTCATGAAACCATTGACGAGTTTGAAAAAACCGGAATCACGGAAGAAGCGTTTCAGCGGGTGAAATCAAAAAAGGAGTCACAGATTATTGACCAGGCGGAAGGTGTTTTCGGAAAAGGACTGATGCTTGCGAACTGGCACACTTCGCTCGGAAAACAATACAACCTGTCGGATGAACTTGCACGATATAATAATGTAACGAAGGAAGATGTGATTCGTGTTTTCAACAAATACATTAAGGATAAACATGCAGCTATCGTAAATGTGTATCCGAAAAACCCGATGAACAAGGACTCGGTGAAAGTGAAAAGCTACAACCCGAGCGCAGGAGCAACCGCGGCTGATTCGGCACAATATGCCGGACTGAAATATGTGAAAGCAAAAGACAACTTCGCCCGCAGCAAACGCCCGTCTCATGCAGCGCCTGCAGTGCCGGTTGTGCCACAGATATACACGAAAAAACTTTCGAACGGTCTGAATATTTCCGGAACAAAATCGGCAGAGACACCCAAAGTGGTTTTGTTCATGACCATGAACGGGGGCGACATGGTTTTTGCCAGCGACCTGAAGAAAAGAGGCCTGTCAGGGTTGACTGCTGCCATGATTAATGAGGGAACAAAAAATTACACTACGGAACAAATCAGTGCGGAGCTGGATAAACTCGGAAGCAGCATCAGCTTCTTCAGCGGAAAAGAAAATACGACTGTGTTTGTTCAATGCCTTACAAAAAATCTTGACGCCACATTGAAGCTGCTCGAAGAAAAACTTATGCGCCCTGCTTTCAATGCCGATGACTTCAAGCGTGTGAAAAAGCAATCAGTTGAAGGTCTTCGCCATCAGAAGAAACTTCCGCAATTAGTTGCGAGTAATATTTACACAAACCTAATTTACGGAGACAACATTCTCGGCAGTTATGCAACCGAGAAGACCATGAAGAAATTCACCATTGATGATGTGAAAAGTTATTACTCATCTTATTATACTCCGTCAGGAACCAATCTGGTCATTGTGAGCGAACTTGATGAGAAAGAAATTTTACCTAAGCTTGAATTCCTCGGCAAATGGCAGGCGAAGGAAGTGAAGATGCCTGAGGTAACCGGATTTCCGCCAGCAGCAAAGACACAAATTTATGTTGCCGATAAAGATGATGCTGCACAGTCAGTCATCCTCGTTGGAAACCTGGGAATGAAATATGATGCCACAGGAGAATTTTTCAAAGCCAACGTAATGAATTTCGCACTGGGCGGAAGTTTCAACAGCCGTCTTAATCTTAATCTGAGGGAGGACAAAGGATATACTTACGGAATATATTCCGGTTTCAGCGGGTCGAAATATCCCGGCTCGTTCAGCGTTTTTGCCAGCGTGAAAAAAACAGCTACGGATTCGTGCCTCACGGAAATATTAAACGAATTAAAAAATTATTCTGCCGGTGGTTTGAAGGACGATGAATACACATACACAAAAAGTTCTTTGCTCAACAGTGAAGCGCTTCGTTATGAAACTTCGTTCGACAAAGCGGGATTCCTTTCGCAGATAGCCCAGTATAATCTTCCGCTGGACTTCACCAAACAGCAGGCGAAAATCCTCAATGAGATTTCGAAAGAGGAACTGAACGCGCTGGCGAAAAAATATATTGACCCGAACAAACTCATCATCGTGGTGGTCGGAAACCGTTATGTGCTGAAAGATAAACTGGAGAAGATGGGCTACGGGAAAATTAAGGATGTGGAGATGGAGTAGAAGGATGAATAAAAAAATAATCGAACACGGATGACGCGGAAAAGACGGATTAACACTGATAAAAAATTATGAAGTACATACTCTTATTTTGCTTATTCATTAATTCCCTGAACACACTCGCGCAGTCAGCCAATGTGCAGTCGGCTGCCAACTCGTTTAAGAAAAATGAATTGGCTGAAGCAAAGACCTTCATTGATATTGCTGCTTCAACGGAATCCACAGCCAACGAAGCGAAGATGTGGTATTACCGCGGCAGGATTTACCTGGGCATCGGCACCGACCCGGCTGTGCGCGCCCTTGATGCCGATGCTGCCGAGAAAGCAACCGTCAGTTTCATGAACTGCCTGAAGACAGACAAGAAGGAACTTTATAAAGATGAGTGCATGAGTTCTGTATGGGTTGCCGGCATTGCAGCATATAACAATGCCGTTGAAGCATATAACAGCAAAGACAACGCAAGGGCGGAGCGGCTTTACAATTTGCTGTTTGAGGTTATTCCGCTGGACAAAGACAATAACCTGAAAAGGAGCAACATAACAGCCGATATATTAAACAAGAATTTATATGCTGTTGCGCGCCAGACAAAAGATAACGCCAAAGCAAAAACATACCTGCAAAAACTGATTAACGCCCGCTTCAACGACCCGTTGATTTATGTTTACATGGAGCGGATTTATCTCGAAGAAAAAGACACAGCCAACGCGTTGAAATATGTGGAGCAGGGAAGAAATATCTTCGATGAAAACACAACACTCATCAATGAAGAATTAGCTATTTACATTGCAAGAGGAAACACCGAAGTGCTCATTGCCAAGTTAACCGATGCCATTGATAAAACGCCCGACAACGAAGTGCTCTATTTTATCCGCGGCAATTTGTATGGCAGCCGCAAGGAAACCGACAAGTGCGTTACCGACTACAAGAAAGCCGTTGAACTGAAGCCGGAATACTTCGAAGCAAATTACAACCTGGGCGCGATGTATTTCAACGATGGAGCTGAGATTGCCAATGCCGCCAACAAACTGCCCATAAGTGCAACGAAAGAGTATGAGGCGGCTCAGAAAAAATTCAAGGAGAAAATGGCGCAATCGCAGCCATACCTGGAAGCCGCTTTGGAAGCCAGCCCGAAGGACGCCAACACATTGTTAACCCTCAAGGAACTCTACGCCAAAACCAACCAGCTCGAAAAATCGGGGGAGATGAAAAGGCGCTTTGAAGCGCTGGGGCAGAAGTAGGCGGTTCGGTAACAGGTTACGGGTAATCAGTAATCAATTTTCAATTGTATGCTAAGCAGGGGGTATTACTGCCAAATACTATTTAACATAATATTAATTATAGGACAGAAGATATATTATGTTAACTATGATATTTAGTAAATATCGCATATATTGAGATTATCACCACTTCCCTGCATAGTTTAAGTCCTCATCCGATTGAGTATTCAGGAAACCGTATTTGAGCGACAGGATTTGGCGGAAGTGCAGATAATCGTGTGCAAGCCAGTTGCTCAAAAACAGCTTGCCGCTATGGGTCCCGAATTTGGGATGAATGTGTGCATTGTCCCAACGGGTATCCTTTAATGCCCGCAGCCAGCGGATTGACTCTGCCCTTTCTTCCTGGAATTGCGAAAGCATAAAATCGTAATCCTGCTCCATATATTTGCGTTCTGTTACCCAACTTACAGGGTCTATTGGCGACATCACGTTTTCGGGCCGCTCCAGCACATGCTTTAAGCGCGCGCGGAAATCTTCACGCTCCTCATCATGAAGATGACAAACCACTTCCAACAGACACCATTTCTCCGGCAGCGGCTTCCACAGGTATTCTTCTTTTGTTAAACCCGACAACGCCTGCTGAAACTCCTGCCGGTTGCTTTCTAATTTGTTGATGATGAATGTAGAGTTGAACATTACTTATAGATAGTATGCTTACTGTACCGCGTCAAAAGTATAAATTTGTAATCGCAATATGTTCGACATAAATAACTTCTGGCTCTTCGCATTGGCAACGCTTCTGCTCAACCTCACTCCCGGCAACGATTTTATTTATGTAGCCACGCGCTCGCTTAGCGGAGGCATCCGCGCAGGAATTATTTCTGCTTTCGGTATCAGTGCCGGCTTGGTTGTTCACATCGTTGCTTCGGTGCTTGGCTTATCTGTTGTGCTTGCAAAATCAGCGTTTATTTTTAATCTTATAAGATATGTTGGCGCGGCTTACCTTATTTATCTTGG
>DATDOJ010000163.1:0-12392 GCA_035293345.1 Bacteroidia bacterium | reverse complement strand
ATTGCTGTGTTAGCACAATTGTGTATGTTTGCTGTGCTGAAGTTGATACCTTTCCTGACCAAACATGAATAGTAACAATGAGATTCCTCACTTCGTTCGGAATGACAGTTGCTTTTTTTTATCAGCGGTGGAGCGGGATGAGGAATCTCGTCAATCAGGAAAGATGTCTTGTTCTTTGAATGAAACCCGATTAAAATTTTTAATTCAACAATAACATGAAACAAAAAAGGCAGGTAAAAAAAAACGTCCCGTTTCATCAAGCCGCAGCACTAAAAAGAATGTGCAGCATACGATTGAGCAAAAAGAGAAATCCGGAATAAAATTTTCGCCCTTAATATCAGGCATACATCCGGATGTTTCATACATCCTGCATCATTTCAATGCCCCGCTTAATATTTTTGACCATCGCCATAAGCGGTTTCTTTATGTGAACAAAAGGTTTACACAACTGGCAGGGCTGTCGGCCGAAGCATGTTATGATCAGAATCTCGAGGACTTCGGCAGCTGGATTGATGTCGGTGATTTTTCGATGCTTCAGAATGAAATCGGAAAAAGATTATATGAAGCGTACCGGGAATATGTCCGCGATAATTCGGAGCAGTTGACCTACTTAATCAACTTCCGGCTGAAAGAAAAAGGAAGCGGCAACGCGCCCACTATTGTGCTTGCCAAATGCTCCGTAGTGGAATGGAATGCGAATCATACGCCCGCTATTACTTTAAACCTGCTCACGGATATAACCCATTACAAGCATAATCATAAAATGATACTCAGCATAAAGATGTTTGAAAAGCATGCCGGGCATTGGAAAACCATGCTGAAGGAAGAATTCCTGCGCGTGCCCGAAATGCTTGGCGGGCGCGAAAGAGAAATAATGGCTGAAATGTTAAAGGATAAAAGCGCGGCAAAAATTGCGGAAGAAAAAGATATGTCGTTTCACACCGTGCGTTCGCACTGGCGCAATGTTCTGCAGAAAACAAACTGTCACACCCAGAAGGAACTCAAACACCGGGCGCACCTGGAAGGATGGGTGTGAGGAAGCAGGCAAAAAATTCATATTATCATCAGTCAAGAAAAAAAATCCAACTTATCCTGAGACATTCAATTCAAAACTCCATCTCCAGCATCCCACCATTCTCCTTCAGCCAATGCCTCGCCCTCTTGTAATTCGGTAATTGAATGGAAATAATATTCCAGAATTCAGGAGTGTGGTTGGGCTCAAGCAAGTGAGCAAGTTCGTGGACGATGATGTAATCAACTACACTGACGGGCGCTTTGATTATTCGCCAGTTGAAATTCAGATTGTCTTTGGGAGTGCAGGAACCCCAGCGAAATTTCAGCTCAGCAATTTTTATTTTGTTGTAGCGAACACCCAGTCGCTCTGCAAACATTTTTATTTTCGGAATTAATTTCTCTTCTGCCTGCGACATATACCACTTTCGCATCAGCTCGTTCGCTTTTGCTCTGTGCGATTTGCCGATGTAAAAAGCATTGTCAAATTTTACTTCATCTGTTTTATCATCAGTTAATTGCAGCGTGTAAAGTTTGCCGAGAAACATAAGTGACTCTCCATTTGTAAATTCTTTATACGGTTTTGGAATCGGATATTTATTCGGGTGGTTTAGTTTTTTGAAAAGCAAAAATTTCTTTTCCCGGATAACCGAATTAATTTTTTCTTCGGTGGTGTTAAATGGTGCACGCACAACCACAGACCTATCCCGCTCAACAATAATGCTGATGGTTTTGCGTGCAGAATATTTTATGTCGTAAGCGATTTCCATTTTCAATAATTCTTTTTTGCAAATAGCATCAGGTCGGAAATGATGGCATTGTACTTTGACATTACGTTTGGCAGCTTACCAAATTCCTGCGAGAGCAGAATACCTTGCAACTCCGCCTTCAACCTGTTTTGCGCAGCGGGCTTGCTCCAGAAGCCGGTGAGCGCAACTTCCACCAGCATCTTTTCGCTTATCTCTTTTGTCAAGCCAACCACTGTTGTGATTTCATCTTCCGTCAAGTCACGATTGTCAAATAATTCCTTCCGGAATTTCCTGAAAAGCGGCATTTGTTTTTTCCTGTCTAATCCATACGTGTTTTCCTGCTCTGCCAGTATAACACGATTGCGCAACTCAGTTATGAGCCGCAGAATTTCTTCCCAGTTGTTTTGATTGTTTTGTAAAATCTGAATCAGCGCCTCTGATAGTGACGCATACAACTCAGGGTCTTCGTCAGCGTGAATGTTAATGTGGTCACGGATGGCGTGTTCAATTTCCGCTGCTTTTGTTTTATTGCGTTTACGTTTTTTGATATGCTCAAAAAACTTTTCATCAAGAATGGAAATCGGCTCCACCTTTTCATCAATGCCTAACGACAACAAATGCTTATCAGCTATCACACGGAGTTTGTCTGAGACACCCCGCATGCTCATGCGGCTGTCGCGCAGATGCCTGCCTGCCTGCACATTTATTTCCGTGAAGCGCAGCATGTCTTTCACATAATCCAATGCTTCCTTGCGCGGGAAGACATCGTTGAGCGCCTTCATAAAATTGCGATATGCCTCAATGAATTTGAAGCGAACGTTTTCATCATAAAAGATGTCGTAGTACGCATCCAAGTCATTGATGTCGTTGATGCCAACTTCTTTTACTGCCTCCAGAATTTTTTGGTGCGCTGTTTCCAACTCTTTGAACAACTCAGTTTCATCAGCCATCACTAAAGCATTCTCTGCATCTTCTTCTTCAAAATATAAATCAAGCGCCTGCTTTAAATGTTTACCCACACCAACATAGTCAATGATGAACCCGCAATTCTTCATGTCAGCGCCAACACGATTCACACGCGCAACAGCTTGAAGCAAATTATGAGCGATGGTCATGCGGTCGAGGTACATGACTTGTTCAACAGGAGCGTCAAAGCCGGTGAGAAGCATTTCCACCACAATTAAAATACAGGTGTTTCCTTTGACTCCGTCCTTCTCGCTTCCGAACGGAGTTTTAAAACTCTTGATTTGTTTTTCGTGCTCTGTATAATCCGCATACTTCTTTATATCGGGACTATCATTATTACTTGCCGACATTATTACTGCGGCTTCCAACTCTCTCAACTTCTGCAAATTCACCTGAGACGGTTTGATGCTTTTCTTCTCTCTCGCTTCCTGCTTTTTCTCATCCGGAATTTTCATTTCCTTAATATGCTCTTCCAGGTATTTGCTGAGATATGATTTCTCCGGTGTCTTGCTGAAGTACTCGCGTATTGCCTGCAACTCTTCATCCACTGAAATCTTGTAGCGATGCGCAGCTTCTTTTGAACAGGTCACAATCTGCGCTTTGAATTCATTCGGAAAAATTTCATTTAAAAAATGTCCCAACATGTCGGCAGCTTTTGCGCGGATGGTAGTCCACGATTCCATGTATGCCTGCCGCGCACCGTAACCAATCACCTGCAACTTTTCATCCAGCGTGCATTCTGAAAACACATCATCGAACAAGGCATCCATGTTTTGCCTGTCCTTAATTCGTGAATCATGAACGCGCCCCTCATACACAATTTTTAAAGTAACACCGTCTTCTACCGACTGGCGCATGGTGTACTTGTCAATGTAATCGCCAAAGGTGCTCTTGGTTCTTTCAATCGGTGTGCCGGTGAATGCAATGCGCGTAGCATTGGGCAATGCCTTATCTAAGTTCGCACCGAGCAAAGAATACTGACTTCGATGCGCTTCATCGGTGAGCACTAAAATTTTCTCACTTGTATTTAATTCCGGAAATGCTTCGGTTAAATCGCGCTCCTGGAATTTGTGAATCATCGCTGACACAATCTCCGAATTGGTATTGCGTAACACTTCCTTCAACTTGTTGATGTCTTTCGGGTCATTAATCGTGTAGCCGGCATTCCGACCTGTCTCCTTCAGTTGCCTGTCCAATTGCCTGCGGTCAGTGAGCAGAATAATTTTCCATGATTGAAGTTGTGTGTACTGATACATCTCACGTATCAGGAAAACCATGGTGAGAGATTTGCCTGAACCCTGCGTGTGCCAGATGATGCCACCCCTGTCTTTTTTGTTTCCCCCGGTGAGCAGTTTCTGAATAGTTTTTTTCACAGCACGGAACTGCTGATAGCGTCCTACCACTTTAATGATGTTGCCTTCGTTGTCTTCCGTGAAAATGGAAAACGACTGAATAATATTCAACAGATTTTTCTGCCACAACATTCCCATCACCAACCGCTGCTGGTCATTGGGTGATGTCTCACCGTGACTGAGTTTGTTCAAATCAAACGGATGAGGGTCGCTCCATTTGTAGAAATATTTTTCTTTGTGTGTAGTGATGGTGCCGAACTTCGCAACATCGCGGCAGGTGGCGATGATGAACTGATTGTAATAAAATAATTCACGATTGCCTTCTTTGAGATACCCGCGCTGCTCACTGTATCTCATCATCTGGTCAATGGCTATTGGGAGAGCATCATTTTCGCGCGGTGATTTGCACTCCACCAAAACCAGCGGAAGACCATTCACAAAAAGCACGATGTCGGGGAAAAAGTTTTTCTCTGTGCCGGGAATACGGAAACGCATTTCGCTCACTGCCGTGTAAACGTTATTGGCAGGATTTGTAAAATCAATGTAGCGGACCGTTCTGCCTTTCTCATTATTTTTTCTGTCATCAGCCGATGTGCCTTGCAGCAGCAGCCCTAAAATCTTTTGATTGTTGACGATGAGATTGTCCTGCTGAAAGGTGGTGATGTCGCGCACAGCATCATGCAACTGGTCTGACTCCAACCACGGGTTAAGGCGCATGATGCCTGCCTCCAACTCCTGCATCATCAGAACTTCTGCGAATGAATTACGCCCGGTTTCTATTTCTGTTTGTCCCCAGCGGTCAAGACGCAAAACTTTCCACCTGATGTCAGGCATCGTTTCCAACTGCTGAAGAAACGGTTCTTCAACAAATTGCTTTTCGTGAGTGGTTTTTATTTTATCTCCTGATTCGCTCATTCAATTCAGATATTCTTTCCAAAAGTTTATCAAACGAAATTGATTCCCTGTAAATCATGCTCTGCTGCATTTGCTCATAATCTTTTTTCCATGCAGCCATCATTTCAGCAGGCGGAATCGGATTTACTTTATCGCGTGCATGATTGCCATAATCAATCCCTCGCAATGGTGTAACGGTTCTGCGGTGTTCAACTATGTGCTCATACAAATTTTTATCTGCCAATGCCTTTTCACCAAACTCCGTGTCCATTATTTTTTCAATGTCATACAAATGCCTGCTGAGCCGGTCAACTTTTATTTTCTCTTTGGGTTGCTGAAATTCCTCATGCAACAAAAATATTTTTTCAAGAAATGTCCGTTCAGGATTTACGGTTGGTATTGTGATGTTACTGTCGGCAAATTCTCTTCCCTTAAAATGTTCGCCAACAAAAGAAGAAAATTGTTTTTCGGTGAACGGTTCTTTCTCCGAACGGCTGCCTATTTCAATCAACACCTGTGGCGGCAGATACGCTGACTTTTCTGTTACAGCCGGATAGTTCACTTTAATTTGTACAGGGTCTTCATCAGGCGATTTTATTTCACTCAATTGTAGTGTAACATCGGTGAAACCTGCATCGTGAAAAGTTTTTTGCAGCAGCGGAAAATATTTCTCAGAAATGTATTTGAGAGAACGCCTGCGAAGTTTTGAAACCTGTTTGCCGCTCATCTCATTATCTTCCTTGTCAAAGCCCAGAAACTTTCTGTCCAACGCCAAATCAATATCTTCCGAAAAGCGGTCAATTAAATTCCATGCTTTGCTGAGCGATGTGCCGCCTTTGAAAACTGTGTGCGGTGCAATCACTGTTTGAAAAACAAGTTCCAAAGTTCGTGTTACCCACCAATCTTTTTCAATAGCCGCAGGTGGCAGTTTCATCTTTCTTGAAATTTCTAAAAAGATGTTCTGCTTGTTTTGTTCGGTCAGTTTAAACCATTCCTGCAATTCTTCTTTAGTCATTGTAAGTTTCTTGTAGAATTGGTTTCATTATTTCCCGTATCCATGCAGGTGCAAGCCGGATGTCATGTTCAAGCTTTGTTCTTTTCTCTTTTCTAAGTACAGTCTGAATTTTTTTTATTTCATCTTCCGTTACATTTTCTTTGCCGATAGTCCGCAATGCCTGAATTACCAGCCGGCTTATTTCGCCAACAGCCATCACATTTTTGGGTGTTGTTTTTTTGAAGGTGATGGTGGTGTTTCCAACTTTTATTTTTCGTGCTGCTCCATCGGTGAGATAAATTACATTCAATGGCATTTGGGTAGAAAGCCCCAAACGATTGAGTGCATAAATCCCGGTGGGGACTATTCTTGCTTTGTCTCGTTTGGCAATGGCTTTGGCAATGGCTTCAATGCCGGGAGTAACTTTACCAATAATGCTGTCTATTTGGGGACGAACATACAAGCCCACGGCAACCCTTTCCAGTTCCCCTTTAATCACCAATCTTTCCAATGCTTTGCTTACAGCTTTGGTATTTCCTGCAGAAAGGAAACTCTCCACAAAAAACAGCGCACCCCTCTTGGCTTTCTTAATCTTTGTAAGTATATGTATTTCAACTGTATTACTCATATTATTGGCTTATTTTGTCGCAAATTTAGTAAATATTTGCGACAAGTTTGTCCCACATTTAGTAAATATTTGGGACAGGATTCACTTTTTTCAGTCACACATTTAGCAAACTTTTGTGACATATTAGTTTTCGTTTTGTGTTACTAATTCCTCTTTCACCCTCACCCTCACTCTCCCGCTGAGCAAAACCTGCATTAACCCTATTTCTTATCCCTCAGTTTTCTGTTCTGGTTTCTAGCAGATAACATATTCAGCGTAAGTCCCCGAACCTTTGGGGGATGTCCCCCGAACCTCCGGGGATGTCCCCCGAACCTCCTGGAATGTCCCCCGAACCTTAGGGAATGCCTTAAAAACGCTCATTTTTCCTGTTACTATCAAAATTTGTTAAAAAACGCATTTAGGTATTTATTAAGAAAAGCTCAGAACCGGAGCCAACGTTGTTTTCACCCTCACCCGCCCACTCAGCAAATCCTGCATCAAACCATTTTTGATAGATTGAAACTTTTCCAAATCTTTTCTGAAAAGTACAATACTGTTTTCCATCTGTTGAATTCTATTGCTAATTTCAATTTGTTCAGATAGTGGGGGAATCGGAAAAATAAATTTATTAATTATCCGTAGTGTGACGCGGGTAATTGCAAGTCCTGACATTGAATCTTTAATCAATCTTTGTCCTCTCTCACATAATAGTAAGCTCAACAGAAAATTATTATTCAAAACATCTTCTTTACCTCGTATGATACATACACTTGACAATAAACTGACCTGCTCTTGAATGTTATTTATAGTTGCATTTCCTGTATTAGCGCCATCTTTTGTAAGCATGACATCACCAAACTTGACAGCACATCGTCTATAAATATCCTCGTGTTGTTTTCTGTTAATAAATTCTACATTGGATAAATCTAAATACCCTAACCGAATATTTTTTGAAGTCAGATACATGAACTCTCCGTCATCACTTGTTTGGGGAGAAAAATGCGTGCCGTCTTGAATTTTAGAACAAACATCACCCAAGTATTCTACACTCCATTCCTCCGGTACTTCAATTCCATTTTTCACAACAAACTTATGAGTGGCTTTGCTGCGGATGTTACCGTTGGCATCAATGCCTTTGGTGAGCAGGTCTTGCATCAATCCGGTTTTGATGCGCTGGTATTTGGCAATGAGTTTTTCGGTTTGCTCTATGGCTGCATCGGCTGTGGTGAGGATTTCGGCTATGCAGGTTTGTTCGGTTAATGATTCTGGATGAGCAATTTTTAATTCTTTCAACACGGATGAATTGATTGAATCAAAAGTTGAACCCTGAGAAACGAACTTTGAATTCGTTTCAAGAAAAAGAAATGTTTGATGCAAAAAATTCAAATCAAAATTTTTTGGAACAATTGCGGCAAGACCTCTTCCGATACAAAATTCAGTATCTGCAAAATTTACTTTTCCTACAGGTGCACGAACACTAAAGAGGATTGAATTTTTCGGTGCAATTTTTTTTACACTTATTGTATAAATTTTCGCAGTAGGAAATTTCTCGCCAAATTCAGAACAACCTTGTAAAAATTTCATCCCTTTCATTTCATCGTTATAAAAAATACTGTCTGGTGATTGCCCCATCACCAAATCAGCCACCTCATACAATTTTGATTTTCTCCAGCCTCCCATCTCAATTCAAATAATTTAACTCAGTTAAAAATTTATTGAGCGTTGCGAGTGTGCCGCCACGTTCCTTTTCCAAAAGCGCAGAAGACACTGCGTATTTATCCCACAACTTTTCTATTCCTGCAATCAGTTTTCTTTTTTCGGCATTCAGGTATTTGAACAATTCCTGCTGCACAAGCCGGTTGTGCTTTTGCAGTATGAGTTCTTTGGCTTCGGCTTCGGTAATCACTCCGCCAATGGAGGAAAGAAAATCTACAAGCCCTTTTGTTTTCTCCTGCAGCTTGTGGTAATCGCTTTCCAGCCGCTTGTGGCGGTTCTGCATTTTTTGCTTTTCTTTTTTGTCGGCTGTCGCAGCAATGGCGCTGTCCAATTTTTTTATTTCGCCCTGCACCTGTTCAATGAGCGCACGGTATTCTTCCTTGGCTTCTTCAATGCCAAAGCGTTTGTAATTTATTTTTCGTGTCAGCTCATCTTCCTGTTCTTCAATCTGCGCCCGGCAGGTTTTAATTTCTTTTTCTGCCTCCAGTAATTCATCTAACTGCGCCCTGCATTTTATTGCTTCCGCATTTTCTTCCATTAAATTTTCAAGCTGCTGCTTCAGGTATTTTTTTATTACGGATAAACTTATTCCGCTTTCATCTTCCTCTTCACTTTCATAATCGGTCTGCTCCAGCTTTTCCTGCAATGCGCTTTCCTGTTCAGCTAACTTTTGCTCCAGTTGCTGCAGTTCATTTTTTTCTTTCTGAAAAAACTTTTCAATAAAATAATCGTCCTCGATGAGCGATGGGTTCCAGCCGCTGTTGCTTATGGTTTTCAAATCATACTTGATGTTGCTCCACCAGTTCACAAACACACCTGCAACCTGGAATTCGTCCAGCACTTTTTCACTCAGCAGTGCTTCTTTGAGCGAAGTCAGCAGGTGCAAGCGCACGTTGGAAATTTCCAATCCGGCTGTGAGAAAGTAAGCGATGCCTTCCTTTGCCTCACCCCGACCCTCTCCAAAGGAGAGGGAGGAAGAAGGAGCGAGTTTGGCAAAATCTTCTTTGGCAATATTCCACCAGCCGTTGAGTTTCGTTTGCATGGTGGCAAATGTTTTCACCACCGCAGCATCGGCTTCCATCTGTGTTTTTATGTTTTGCTTTTCAGCAACAGCGCTGCGGAAAAGATGATAGAGTTCATCTTTCTTTTCAAACAATTCACCGGGCTGGTAACTAAATTTTTGAAACTGTTTTTGCTGCGCTTCAATTTCAGCAGCAGGAATTCCGCCTGAGAGATGCGCACGAACATCTTCCGGTTCCGGCTCGGGTGTGTTGTCAACATACCGTCTGATGTTCAGGTTGTATTCGTGCCCGGCAATTTCTTCTTTGGGAACCAAGCGGCTGTATTTCGGAAGAACCATTTTGTGCGTAAAAACAAAATCAATTTTCTCGATGTCTTCCGGGCGCAGAAAATTCTGAACCTTGCCTTCGCCATATTCCGCATCGGCATTGATGAAAAATATTTTGTTGCGCAGCGCGTCAGGTTTGTTTTTGTTCACCACCAGCACGCAGGCGGGAATACCCGTGCCGTAGAACAAAGCAGGCGGCAAACTGATGATGGCTTCCAGCAAATCAGCATCCACAATTCCCTGGCGAATGGCTTTCTCCGCGCCTCCGCGAAACAACACACCGTGCGGCATGATGGTCGCCATTCTTCCGTTTGCTTTTAAGCTGGCAATCATGTGCTGCACAAACATGAGGTCGGCTTTCTTGCCCGTCTCAGGCGCGAAGCCAAACTGAAAACGGTTTTGCAGCTGCATGGTAGCCCTGCTGTAGTTTTGCGAGAAAGGCGGATTGGCAATCACGCGGTCGAACTTTTTCCACGTTGCGCCATCCATGATTTTCGGATTCTCAATCGTGTCGCCATTTTCAATCTGCGCGTCCGGCACATTGTGCAGTATCATGTTCATCTTGCAGATTGCCCACGTGGTGCCGTTGTCTTCCTGCCCGTGCACCTGCACATTGCGCGAGTTGCCGCCATGCTCTTCGATGTACTGAATGGATTGAATGAGCATGCCGCCCGAACCCACCGTGGGGTCATAAATTTCATTGCCCTCTTCGGGCTTGAGAAGCGTAACGAGCAGGCGCACCACCTGCGCAGGCGTGTAGAATTCTCCGCCCTTCTTGCCGGCACTGTCGGCAAAATATTTTATCAGGTATTCGTAAGCCGCCCCGAGCAAATCAGGAAACTCAAAATTGTCGTTGACCAACGATGGAAATTTATTGAAGTGCCCTATGATGTCAATGAACCGCTGGTCCGGAATTTTATTCTGCCCAATTTTTTTGTTGAAGTTGATGTTGTCTTTCAGCACACCATCCAGCACATCGTTTTCTTCTTCAATGGCAGCCACCGCCTTGTTGAGCATTTCGCCCACATTGTTTTTTAAATCTTTGATGGCGGGTTGCGTGTTGCCGTGCTCATCTTTCCATTCGCCATGCCACCGCGCACGCTTCGGAATAAAAAATGTTTCGCCATAGGAAGTTTTGTCTTCCAGAATTTTTTCCAAATCACCGGCAGCGAGATGCCTGTATTGCTTGCGCAGGATTTCACGCTTCAAATCAAACTCATCACTCAGCCGCTTGATGAACAGCATCCCGAAAATAAATTCTTTGAACTCCGAAGCATCCACTTTGCCGCGCAGTATATCGCAGCCCTTCAGCAAAAATGATTCAAGCTGGGATAGAGTTATTTTGGATTGGGGCATTGAATAAAAGTATAGAAGTTAAACCACATCGCGCACAGAATAAAAACTGCATGCCTTGAAATGCAATTTCTACAGGCGAAAAGTAATGAAAAAATAAAAAGGGGTTAGGGAAGCGGTTTTCTGTTCAGGATGCTGGCGGTTCTTCTGGCTGTTCCTTCGGCAAAGAAAGTTCTCTCTCTTTCTTCGTCAGGTTGCGGATATATAGCACGAACGAAGTAACTGAAAGTACACCAGCTGTAACTTTCAACCAAAAGTTCTGCGTGCGTAATTTCTTTGTGATATTCAGAAGGATTTTTCCGAAATCACCGGGGACTTCGGGTTTAAACATTTTTGAAGATTTTATAATTGCCGTTTTCTAACAGGACTATACAATACTCATAATTGCAATATGCCCGCCCAACCCCGTAGGAAAAATAATGTGTGTAGTATTCGAACCTGAAGCCGGCACCAGAAAGAAACTCTTTACTTTTAATAATTTCTTTCGCATCGCTTAAAATCGCCTTGAGAATTTTCTTGTTGCGCGTTATATGGCGATTGATGACAGCGTTCTCCTTGCGGCTTCGTTTTTGTTTCTCGTTGTTGAACCGGATTTGAGTAGCGCGGGAAGAATAAATTTGATTGGAGCGCTTGGGAATAAATAATTCACCGGTGAGCGGGTCTTTTGCTTGCGTATTTTCCATAAGAAATTTTTTTCAAAAATAATTTATATGAAAACACATCCGACATAATTGAATGTAGTGCTTACTTGCATTTAATCTATGTTAATCTAAATGACATTAAATGTAATTTATTTCACATTGCATTCATGATACATCAATGCACGTTAAAATAAATTTGATGGAAATTGATTTAGAATGTGATGGGAGATTTTGAAAAAATGTTTGGCATTGAGACGAGAATGTTTCCCCTTTGCAAGTTGCAAATGTTGCAAAGTCTGCAACCTGACTATCTTTGTGGCTGTATTCTTTTGTAGTAACCGGTTTTTAATTTTGTGAAATGCTTGCCCAACATACGACTCAGCAAATCATCTGCAGAACGGGCTGAAATAAGGAATTGCTGTGCCAGCTTAATCGCCTGTTGCCTTGTAAATTCTTCGGGTAGTGCTTCAAAAAAATTTCTCTTGTTATCACTGCCTTTGAACCATGTTTCACCGTTTTGTTTCGGCAGATTGTTAAACATAAGAATGGAATGCTGCAAATAAATTTTTGTTAATTGAATTGCAGTATTAAAATCTCCATCTATGCATTGAATACAATTTTTTATACCAATGCTGATTGAAAATACGTAAGATTGACAATTGACAGTTAATAAAATTTGTGACGTATTAATAAGAATAGGAAAGATAAAACGTAAGAACGGGGTAACAGATGGAATCCTTTCTTACACCACAACAAGTCAT
>DATDOJ010000162.1:0-7291 GCA_035293345.1 Bacteroidia bacterium | reverse complement strand
ACTTTTTCCAGTTGTGATTCGCTGACGGATAAGGCAAAATACTCGTCTGCCCATTCAAACTTTCCCTGTATGATGTTTTGCTTGTTAATCCAAAAAGCCGATTCGCCTTTTATCAGTTGCATCGCTTTCGACAAGGGCATGTCTGCATTTAATGTGAAGAAGCAATGCAGGTGTTCGTGATACCCGTTTATGCTGTCAATAAAAATTTCTTTTTGTTTTGCATTTTCTTTTATGTGACTGATTACTTTTTGTTTTATGTCGTTGACCAAATAAGGATGACGGTTTTTTGTTCCCCAGACTGAATGTATCCAGATTCTTGCGTATGACATGGTGGTGTTCTTGTCAGGGCTGAAGCCCGTGTGTTGCTTTTCTTTGGTTCATCCCCATCCTGAAGGATGGGGTTAGTGCTTTGGTTGTTCTCTGCTCTCAGAGCAAAGTTATTGTTATCTGTGCAACTAACTCCGCACTTCAGTGCGGAGACATTGAAGTAAGTGTTATCCCGGCTTTAGCCCTGAAGGGCGGTGTTATTGCTTCATTTGTTTGTTTCCCCATCCTGAAGGATGGAGTTATTTTCCCTCCACAATTTTTATTTCCTCTTCCGTTAATTCATACAACTCATAAACCAGATTATCTGTTTGTGCATACAGGCGAAGTTGTCCATCTCATTTGCCCTCGCTCGAAACTTCGCCTAAGGTGGGGAACTATTTAAGTTCCCAATTGTTTTCGTATTCTTCAACTGTGGGAGTTGACATTCGATAGCTCTCCTTTCTAAAACCTATACGAAATTTCCTCAAGTCAGTATCCCGATGATTTCTATTTTCTTTCAACCAAAGTTTATGTTGCTTGCCAACATATTGTGCAACAATAGAACTTGGGAGAATAAAGAAACGAAAACTTCGGTTGCTTTTATTAATGTTTACAAAACAATAATAAAGATTAGAATCAATTATTGATTCATGCTTCTTACTCATTGTCCAAGCGCTGACAAATTTTCCAAATAATCCCGAGTTACTTCCTTTACTGCTGATGTTCCTGTAATTTGTTTTTACTTCGAGCTTAAACATTTTTCCGCTCTTAGGATTGGAAACCAAAATATCCACGCCTTTGGTATGACCAAGTGTTAAATTTGCATCGTAGCCCCTTAATATTAATTGGGACAAAACAGCAAACTCCCCTGCTAATGAAACTGAATTCTTATCGAGCTTACCAGCCATAATATTTTTAATTATTTAAATTTTAATCTTCTCCATCTCCCTAACAATCCCCATCGTCTCCACGCTCCCAATGCAAGAGAGTTTCAACAAATCAATCAAAGCTCTCTTAATTTCAATTTGCATACTTGAGTAATATCGGGTGGTCTGTTATGTCGTCATTTTCAAAAGCTAATATTACGCGGGAAGATTTTTCATTTTGCAGTAATTGAAATGGAACTTCAGCAGGTTGCTGGTTGAGTTTAAATACGCGCCAGATATTATTCTCTATTTGAAACATCATCTGGCTATTCAAAACCATATTGCATTTACATGCGTTTGTTTTCGGGCTGCCATCGTTCTCACACTCTTCTATATCGTAGAAAATATTTTTGTAAGCGCAGATAACTTTGGCATACGTTATAGTGTTGTGTATCGTGTTGACTTCAAAAATATCTCCTGCTGAAAATGATTTTATGTTTTTATAAATATGTTCTACTGATTTGAACTTTTTTAATCGAAAATATTTTTGTGATGTCATATCGAAATGTTTCAAAACCTCTAAAGGGTTCGGAACCCTTTAAGTGTTGGGTTTCACTCCGTTCTTAGCCATTGCTCTACGCATCGCGTCTTTTGATGCTTCGTAAACAGCTTCCCTATCTTCGAGGTCATCAGGTAAGCTATCTCTTAGCTCTTTGAAACCATCGCGGGTGATTTTTGCTACTCTTCTGGCTTCTCTTTTTCTTCTTTTCCTTACTTCACCTTTCCCTCCTTCTCCACTTCCTTCGAGCGGTGCTGCAGCATCCAGAACTGCACTTGTGATTACTCCCGCTCCCGAAACCGGAATTGCTCCAAGAGCTCCTTTAGCCAGGTTCTATGCCATGCCTTTGAAGTCCCCGGTTACCAAGTCGGCACCGGCTTTCACCAAGCTGCCAACGGGTGTCGCAGCTGCAACCTTGCCTAATACACCCGCACCTGCTTTAAGTATTTTTCCAAACAGTCCTTTACTTTTTTTTCTTCTGCGCTTGCCATGTCTTTCTCTGGGACTTCTTCTCCTTCTTTTCCTTTTCTTATGTTCTTCTTTCAAAGGTGCTTCAAAATATGCTTCCTGCATTGCTACCAGTTCGTTGTCGAGCTCTGCTTCGAGTTCGTATTCGCTTTCGAAGGACTCATTCGAAAGCTCATCAAGCCGCTCGGCATATCGTTCTTCTGTTTCGTTATCCTCATAATCTTCGTACTCATCCTCCTCATAATCTTCGTACTCATCATCTTCATAATCTTCGTACTCATCACCTTCATTATTCTTATATTCTTTATTGTACTCTTCGTCTGTTTCTAAATAGTAATTGTTTTCCTTCTCCATCTCCCTAACAATCCCCACCGTCTCCACACTCACCGTGCAAACACGTTTGAGCAAATCAATCACATGCTCTTTGTAATCGGCAAAGCGGTAGGTGTTGAACTTTTCTGCAATAGTCGGGTCTGATGGTTTCTTTTCTTTGTACTGGTCTAGTATCCATTCGAGAGCGGAGCGGTTGCCGAGTTTATATTCCCACGCTTCTTTTGGAACTCCGGTTAACAAACAGAGTTCATCAATTTCTATGATGCCTGCTTCCTTGTCTGCTTTGAGTTTTGCTTTCAGCCGCACCTGGTGCTTGTACATTGCCTCCGGTTCTTTTGCAGCGCTGAAAATTTCTTTCTGCTTCTTCGCTTCTGCCTTTACTTTGTAGATATGTTCTTCCAAACGATATGGTTTTGCTTTTTCATAATTGATATGCAAATCCATTAACTGCTTTCCCCACTTAGCCCATTTCCAAAAGTCATCATAAAAAGGAATGCGCGGAAACTCGCGCTTTAAATTGAGTTCATATTTTTTTCTATAAGCAGGATTGTGAAGCACTGCATAGGTGTAATGAAAAATATCTTCCTTCCTTATCTTTTTTTCTTTGTAATGATTTACAAATTGTTCGTGTCCCCAATCAGTTATGTTGTCTGTGCGTTCGCCTTTTTCGTTGTAGCGGTAGAGCGGAAGACATTTAGTCCCACCGGCAGCTGGACTTAAACTATTTAAGTCCGTCAAACAATCAAAAGTTAGAACGGTAAATGGTTTTGGAGAATCATTACCATTGAATCCAATTATTAAATTTTCAACTGCATTTGCAATTGGAAAAATATGGTCTTGCTGATAAACTCTATGCGTAAAAATTCTATCGTAATATGTAAATGATTTTGAAAATGGACGGTATAAAGCTTTTCTTATTTTATTTTTATCGAATGTTAGTTTGATCCCTTTTGTTAAGTAATGCTCTAACTCAGAAGTCCATTTTATTTTTCTACTAACGAAGTCATTTATCTTTTTCTTTTTATTTGATTCTTTCCATCGAACTCTTTCTTCATTATAAATATCATAAAAATATTTTATTTTTTTCTTTAAGTCATCTTCGTTATAATCATACGCCCACTCGTCTCGGGTTGTAACAACACCTAAGGAAAATAATTCAAACAATGCACTTTTACTCCTACCTCCTTTAACGTCTTTGCTCGCAATTGGAATCAAACTCTCAAAATCAGTATCAGCAATATTTAACCAATTGTTCTTTTCGTCAGGAACAACACGGTCAAATATTAATTCCTCAATTTTATTATTGCGCAGGAATTCTAATTTTTCTTTTGCTGTTTCCATTTCAGGTCTGCGCAAATAATAAATGCGGCAACCCTCTGTGCTATGCCAAACTTTTTCTTTATAAAGTACGACAGGTTCGCTTGCAACGCTAAGTTCTTTCTTTAGCTCTTTAAATTCTTTTGCGGATTGTGCTTCAATAAAATTTTTATCACGCCTTACTAAAAACATGATTGCAACACCCGTTTGAATTCCAAACACATTATGTTTTGTACCAGAGATTTTGGGATTAGCTCTGACATCACCGCCTAAGTCAACTATGTAAATAGCATTGAATTCACTCGCAACTATTTTTCTGAAACCATCAAATGTTCTGCTGTCAATAAAACTGCGGTTGGTTATTAATGCAAGCACTCCATTTTTTTCTAATCGGTCAGAAGCCCAACGATAAAACCGTGCATACATATCATACACTTTTGTTTTCTGTGCCGTGCTGTTTTTAATGTACGTGTCTTTAATTCGTTTATCAATGTATGGGTACTCTCGGTTTTTATTATTCTCGTTTTCATTTTTCTGGTTGGCATTGTAAGGCGGGTTGCCAATGATTACAGAAATCTTTTTCTTGTTCTGTGCAGAAATTCTTCGTGAGTTTTCGCTGCTGAAGGCAAACATGCTGTGCTGCTTGCCTTTGTATGCCAATGCAGCCGTGTTGTCGAGAGTGTCCACAAAACAGATGTTGGGAAACTCCTCGTAGTAATTCATCTTCTGCTTGAAAGTGAATTCGATGTTGAGGTTGGCAACATAGTAAGGCAGGATTGCTACATCGTTTGCGTGCAGTTCGTTTTTGTATTTGTAAGGAAGATACTGAGGCGGGCATTTGTCAATCATGTTGCAGATGAAAGTTCCTGTGCCGGTTGCGGGGTCGAGGATTTCCACATTCTTATCCCACAGCACACGCTTGAAATGTTTTTCGAGCAGGTAGTTTGTGCTTTCAATCATGAAGTCCACAATTTCGTTAGGCGTGTAAACCACTCCGAGGCGGTCGGCTGCTTTGGGATTGTATGCCTTGTAAAAGTTTTCGTAAAGCGCTTTCAGAAACTTTTGCTTTTCATGATGGTCGGCAACGGAAGCGGCAGCAGCATTTATGGCATCGTAATAATGCTCGATGCTGCCCAACAGGTTTCTGCGTTCGCTGTGATTGAAAAGCGTGGAGATAAGTTTCTCAAGTTCGTTAGCAATGTTGTTGTGGCGGTGAAACTCGGGGTCGTCAAAAATTTTGTTGAAGATGTCGCTCGTGAGAATGTGCTGAATCATCATCTCGCGCACATCAGCCATCGTAATCTCAGGGTTGATTTCGGCTTTGCAGAGTTCAAGAAAACTTTCGCTTACAGAGAGAAAGTTTTTATTTTTCTTTCCTTCCTCATCAATTTTTTTGCGAAGTGTTTCAACAATGGTTGGAATATCATCCTTAAATTTTTCAATGGCTTCGGTAAACTTTCGGGCTTCCGGCTTTTCAAAATTGATGAACGTGCTTAGTATGTTGTCTAATTCATCGGGCTTACGCATGTCCACGCGCATCACAATTTCACCGCCCTGCATCAGCACTGCCTGCTTGCTGTCTTCAAATAAAATATTGCTGACGGGATAACCCTTCTTGATTTTCTTGTCAATTTCATCATCAATGACATCGGCTTCGTCCTTGCTTTCCCAATAACCGTAATCGAGGCGGAGAATATTTTTTAATACTCCGTCCGGTCTCACATCTTTTCCTTTTGTTCCGCGCACAAAAACTTCGCGCACAAGCAAAAGGTTTTTCTTTTCGGCATAATGATTCAGCAGGTTTGCAAACTCTGACTTAATGGTTTCTTCGTTTCGCGAACCACTAAACTGAATGAGCTTTTCAACCTTAGTGTAGTATTGGGAGATGAGCTGCTTAGACATCAGAACAAAGTAAAGGGAATAAAATTTAATATGATGTGTGACAATGTTTGAATTGTAAACAAAGGAATATAACCACGAAAAATACCTGCCCCGATATGTTCGGGGTTCGCATTGCTTTCAAAGCATTATGCAAATTGTCTGAACTTTGATTAGCCCCGCTCCGCAGGATTTATAATCCTGCGGCTTTCATTTTTTAATCTGCGAATCCCCGTTGGGTGGGCGAAGTTTCGTGCAGCTCAGGGAGCGGTGCGCGTATACACATAATTCGCATCGCTGATTTGCGGACTTCAGCAAAAAGTGAAAATATTTTTTTTCTTCTCGTCCGGTATAGTTTCATGTGCAAGCCATCGCGCAGGACAACTATCTCCGTCTGCTTTCCGCACATAGAAAATCCCCAAACACCTTTATCGTGTTCGGGGATTGTGGATTATTTGCTGTAGTGCTCCGTCCGTGACGGAGCGAGCCGAAATTATACAGCCATAATCCTTGCCGGGTCGCTGGGTGCGCTGAAGCCCGCTGTGCCATAAGTGATGACCCTGAACCAGTAAGCAGTCCCAGTGGTTAGTCCTGTGATGAGCAGAGAAAGTTTTCCAACTTCTCCGTCCGGCACATTCTGCCACGTGTCGGGACCAATAGGGTCAATGCTTTGCTGCACAACGTAGCTCCTGCGTTTAGGAACTCCGTTCCACCTCACTAAGCACTCTCCGCTGTTGCCGTTGTAAACCGCTCTCACGTTTGAAGGTGAGGGCAGGATACCGACAGGCGAAGAAGCGCTGATTAATTTAACCCAAGTTGCTAGTTGGAATGATTAATCATGGCTAAAGCCATTTTGCTGTATTTTTTATAACCCCGACCTTAAGGTCGGGGTTAATATGATTAGAATTTTATCGGCTTTAGCCATGAATTTTGAACTAGCAACTTGGGTTAATTTAATTGCCTTGATTTTTTTAATCATAGCAATCCCACAATCATTATTAATCAGGGTTCAGACAGCTCCGTCCATCACGGAGTAAACCCCGGGCATGACGGGATAAGCCCCGGACATAACGGGGTAAACTCCCGTTGGGCGATTTCGTGCACAAGCCAATGCACGGGACAACTTCGCCCGCTGCAATTTCTCCTCCTACCTTTTTACATCCTCATATACTTCTTTCAGATTTAATTTACTGTATGTCGATATACAGTGATAGTGAGTAGGATTTTTTTCTTTTATTATTTGCTGCACTTCTTCTCTTAATGTGTCGGCATACATATCTGTTCCATATCCGGCATAAACAAAATGGAACTTTTTGTTTTCATCACGATGAGTAAGTATGAAAACACCTTCCTGTTTAGCAAGATGGATGGACTGGAACGGATATGAAAAAAAATCATACACCTTTCCGCTTCTGCCATGCACGTGCAGCACTCTGCCGCCTGTATATGCTTCATCGGCATCTTTCTGTGTCCATTCTTTTTCCATAACGCAAAAATAATTTTTCTGTTCTTTCCCCCGCATCTTTCATATCCGCTGACACATACCCTTGATTAGCGCTGATTA
>DATDOJ010000161.1:0-4956 GCA_035293345.1 Bacteroidia bacterium | reverse complement strand
GAAGGAAAGAATCATCAATGGCGGCAACTCTCTGAAGAGCGCGAGTTTGAAAAAAGAAATTCCGGGCTACTCACAGTACAAACGCTGGGAATGGTTTATGACTCCGCGCGTGTCTGAAACGGGCGAGCGTTTTGACCCTTCCATGGTATGGAGAGAAATGGAAAAGTACAACCATGGAAACCGCATGTTATCAGGAGCGGGCAACTGGACCTTTATCGGTCCTTCAACCTCTTCCTCTTTATCGGGAGCAGGTCGTTTAAATTTTGTTCGCATTCATCCGACTAATCCCACTACACTTTTTGTCGGTTCACCTTCAGGCGGCTTATGGAAATCAACCAACGGAGGAACGTCATGGGCTTCGAACACCGATTCAATAGCTCAGGTAATCGGATGTACTGACCTGGCCATTGACCCGACAAACCCAAACATAATGTATCTCGCCACCGGAGATGGTGATGCGTCTGATAATTATTCGGTTGGAGTATTAAAATCTACCGATGCAGGTAACACATGGAATACTACCGGTCTTTCATTTGCAACAGGCAACATGAAAATGATGAGTAAAATTTTGCTTAACCCGAATAATACCAATATACTTTTGGTGGCAACTTCAGCAGGAATTTACCGAAGCACTGATGCAGGAGTTAATTTTACCCAGGTGCAGGCAGGTTCTTTTAAAGATATGGAATTCATGCCGGGCAATCCGAATACAGTATTTGCATGTGGTTCACAATTCTATCTCTCCTCTGACAACGGTGTTACCTGGACTTTAATTACATCGGGCTTGCCTGTTGTTTCCAATGTTAGCCGCATGGCAATTGCTGTAACACCTGCCAATGCAAACTATGTTTATATGATTGTTGGGTTGCCTTCACCTAACTATGGCACGGAGGGATTTTACCTCTCCACTGACGGAGGACAAAATTTTAACCCGTACCTCACCCCGTCATTAGGCAACCAACAGTGGTATGACCTGTGCATTGCAGCAAACCCTTCTAACGCTAATGAAATTATGGTGGGAGGTCAAACCCAGTTCCAAAGATCTACCAATGGCGGAACGAGTTGGACCAATGTAGGAGGAAGCATTCATGTTGACCATCACGATGTGATATATACCGGCAGCACCACACTGTATGTTGCCAATGACGGAGGAATTTACAGAAGCACGAACAACGGGTCAAGCTGGACAAACCTGAATAACAACCTTGCCATTGCACAGATGTATGGATTCGGACAATCTGCTTCTAACGCTAATCTTCTTATTACAGGATGGCAGGATAACGGAACCAACAGGTTTAATGGCGGCTGGTCTGTTTCAATGGGAGGCGATGGAATGCTTGCCTTCATCGGAAGAACCAATGACAATAACATGTGGGGTTCGCAATACAATGGTTCACTCAACCGTTCCACAACCGGTGGCGGAGGCGGTTCGTGGAGCAATGCAACTACCGGAATTACGGAAGCCGGTGGATGGGTCACCCCGTGGAGAGAAGACCCTGTTACTGCCAATACTTTGTGGGCAGGATTCATTAATGTCTGGAAAAGTACAAACGGAGGTCAAAGCTGGACAAGACCGGGAATTATCACCGGCAATACATCAACGATGGCAGCCATTGCAATATCCCCCGCTAACAACCAGGTTATCTGGGCTTCCACGGGTGGTTCTTTATACAAGTCCGCCAATGGAGGTACATCATGGACTGCCATTGCCAGTGTGCCTGCCGGCTACAAGTCATACATAACGTGCCACAATACGGATGCAAACAAAGCATGGGTAACTTTCTCCGGCTTCAATGCAACTAATAAAGTTTATCAAACCACTGACCAGGGAGCTACCTGGACAGATGTAGCATCTCAAAGCTTGCCTAATATTCCTGTCAATTGCATTGCTTATAGGAACGGCTCCAATGGCGCACTATATATAGGAACTGATGCAGGAGTGTTTTATAAAGATGATACTTTAAATGTGTGGCAGCCCTTTATCAACGGACTCCCTAATGTGGTGGTAACTCAGCTTGAAATATTCTATGCAGGAAGTAAAATACGTGCATCAACTTATGGAAGAGGAATGTGGCAATCCGATTTTTATCAGCCGGGGAATTACCCGCCTTCTGCTCACTTTAGTGCAAACCAAACAATTTCATGCCCGGGCACTGCTATTCAATTTACTGATTATTCGTCAGGGTTTCCAACTCAATGGACTTGGTCTTTTCCGGGTGGCAATCCATCGGCTTCATCGCTGCCAAATCCTTTAATCGTTTACAATACTCCGGGTATTTATCCCGTAACACTCTCAGTCACAAATACAGCAGGGTCCGATACTATAACCATTAACTCATTGATATCTATCACCGCCTCCACTGTCAATGCGCCTGCTGCAAACAGCGTTGACTTCTGCGCCCCCGCTGTTGTAAATCTGTCGGCAACTCCTGCTGCTCCGGGAACTATCAGATGGTGGGATTCTCCCGGTGGCGGAACATTGCTTGCCACCGGTACAACCTATTCGCCTTTCCTGACAGCAACTACTTCCTTTTATGTTGATGAGGATTTTAGCGGTGGTATGCAAGACCAGGTCGGAGAAATTGATAACGGCATTGGAGCCGGAATGTTTTTCACAGCCAACGACATCCGTGGACTTTATTTTGATGTTACCGAACCGGTGGTTTTAAATACTGTGCAGGTCTATTCAAACAGTTCAGCCAACCGTACCATAGAAGTAATAGACGGACAGGGAAACACATATATTGATACTACAATTTTTATTCCGGCAGATCCAAACAATGCGCAAACCGTTACTCTTAATTTTACCTTGTATCCGGGAACGGGGTATTTCCTCAAGTGCCGCGGCTATGTTGACCTTTTCCGCAACAGTACCGGGGCTGCATTTCCTTATTCTCCCTGGAACGCGAGCAATTCCATTAACATAACCGGAACCAATGCCGGCTCCGGTGGATATTATTACTTCTTCTATTCCTGGGATTACTCAACCTTTGTTTGCAACACTGCCCGCACCACCGTTGTTGCAACCGATACCTGCGCGGTTATTTCCGTCAACGAAATTTTTGGAGGCAATAATGATTTAAGCATTTATCCCAATCCCAACAGCGGACTTTTCAACCTGACATTCCGCACCGAACACCGCGATGATTTTAAAATTAATCTGTCAAACTCATTAGGACAAATTATTTACACGGAGAAGCTTACTGCCTTTAAAGGAAATTATGAAAAAGCCATTGACATACGCAAAAGTGGCAAGGGCGTTTATATGCTCAGCATTTCCAACTCAAAAAATCAAACAGTGAGAAGAATTGTTTCTTATTAATCCCGGATTTTTCAGTTGTTTTTTTTTAACACAGAGAGCACATAGTTTCAAGAGTTCGCCAAAAGGACGAATCCTCGCCTTGTCGAGTCCGTCCTTTGGCGGACGTCCTGTGGCGGATTTCACAGAGATTTTTTATTCCCGCATTTGCGGGACTCTGTGTAACTCCAATTTTCTCTGCGAACTCTGTGTTGAATCTTTTTGAACTGCAAAACCCCGGTTTATTACTCTGCGGCTCTCTTCTTTTTCTCTGTGAAACTCTGCGTTTAATTTTCTTCAACTGAAAAATCCGGGTTCATCATTCATCATTAATCCCGGTTCAGACATTCAGCCAAAACGTCACCCCCTCCTGTTTTCATAACCACCTGAAAACAAGCCAATTGCTCTCAGCGTAACGCCCCGACCACTTTGCGTAAAGCACCCGCTTCCCTGCGTAAAGCCCCCGCAACCTTGCGTAAAGCTCCCGCAACCTTGCGTAAAGCCCCGGCTTCCCTGCGTAAAGCCCCCGCTCCCCTGCGTAAAGCTCCCGCAACCTTGCGTAAGTCCCCCGTTTCCTTTCTCAAAGGTCACATTTCCTTTCTGAACAACCCCCATCAACTGCTGACTGACAATATTTCCTGTCTATGTTCCACCGCTCACTTTCTGAAATCCACGACCACTTGTCTAAAGTCCCCGCCCTGTCATCGGAAGTCCCCGCCTTGTCATCGGAAGTCCCTGCCTTGACATCGGAAGTCCCCCGGCTTCCATCGGACTAATCCTTTTTCCAATCAGAACCATGTTATCAGAAATCTGAATCATTAAAATCCCTGTCGCAAATCCTCCTCCCTCCCGCATACTCATCAAATATTTTTTCTTCATATTAAACAGTAAGATAACTTTGCACGAAATTTCAGTCATGGAAAAAATAAAAATAGCCATCAACGGCTTCGGCAGAATCGGCAGAATAACTGCGCGTGCCATGCTTCGCAAAAAGAATTTTGAAATCGTTGCCGTCAATGATTTGACCGACACGGCAACGCTTGCACATTTGTTCAAATACGATTCCATTCATGGCAGATATCCGGGAACTGTCTCGGCTAAAGACAAAGAAATAATCATTGACGGAAAAGCAGTGAAAGTTTTTTCAGAGAAAGACCCCTCAGCGCTTCCGTGGGCTTCGCTCGGTGTTGATGTTGTTTTGGAAAGCACAGGCAGATTTACAGAATCAGAAAAAGCAGCAGCGCACATCAAAGCCGGAGCAAAAAAAGTAATCATCACCGCACCAATGAAATCATCGGAAGGAGATGAATCAAAAACTATTGTGCTCGGAGTGAACGATGCAATTATTTCGGGCGATGAAACTATTGTTTCCAATGCATCATGTACAACAAACAATGCTGCACCGATGATTAAAATTCTCGATGATAATTTCGGAATTGAATCTGCATTCGTAACAACAATTCACGCTTACACAGGCGACCAGAATATTCACGATGCACCGCACAAGGACTTGCGAAGAGCACGCGCGGCAGCCGTTTCAATTATTCCGACAACCACAGGCGCAGCAAAAGCGCTCACCGATGTGTTCCCGCATCTCGATGGAAAAATCGGTGGAGCAGGCATCCGCGTTCCCGTTGTCTGCGGTTCGATGACCGACA
>DATDOJ010000160.1:0-4356 GCA_035293345.1 Bacteroidia bacterium | reverse complement strand
ACCGTTGACTTTGACCCGGGTGTGGGTGTATTCAATTTAACTGCGTCTCCGGCTGGATACTCTGATATTTTCATTTCCAAATTAGACAGTTCGGGCATTTTTGTATGGGCAAAATCAATGGGCGGAACAGGTAACGATTATAGTTTGTCCATAGCAATTGACCCCGCGGGAAACGGCAATGTTTACACCACAGGTTTTTTCGATTACACAGCTGACTTTGACCCGGGTGCGGGAGTATTCCCATTAACTGTGGCTTCGTTTGGATACTATGACATTTTCATTTCCAAATTAGACGGCTCAGGCAATTTTGTTTGGGCAAAAGCAATGGGCGGAATGGATGAGGATCGTGGTCACTCCATAGCTCTTGGTGCTTCCGGGCATGTGCATGTGACGGGATATTTTATTAGTCCCTCCATCACTTTTGGTTCCACCACCTTAACCAATGCAGGTTATGCTGATATATTTATTGCCAAGCTTGATACGATGACAATCATAACGGGAAATAATGATGTTTCGGCTTCGCTCAGCATGACAGGTATTTTTCCTAATCCATTTTCCGGTTCAACGGTCATTTCCTTTTCTCTTACTCAATCACAAAAAGTTTCTCTCAGTATTTTTGATGTGAACGGAAGATTGGTAACCACACTTGCCGATGCTTCTTTTGAAGAAGGAGAAAATGAAATTACATGGAATGCTGCTGATGTGAATGCAGGAATTTATTTTCTGCGGTTCGAATCAGCAAGCTATTCGGAAAACCGGAAATTGATAGTGGCGAAATAAAAGAAGTTAGAAGATAGTAGATAGAATAACAAACATCCTATCTTCCATCTACTATCTTCTAAATATTCTAACATCCCGATAGCTATCGGGACTAAAACAAAAACAAAATGAAAAAACATTTATTATTAACTTCAATCATCTTGTTGGTGACTGTTGTTTCACAAGCCCAGTGGCAGCCGGATGTTCGGCTGACAAATGACCCTGCTGCTTCCTATACATCTTACAATAATGCCTGGTGTATAGCAGCAAACGGGGATTCTGTTCATGTCGTATGGTTTGACAACCGTGATGGTAACGATGAGATATACTACAAACGCTCAACTGACGGGGGCATAAGCTGGGGAGCAGATGTACGGCTAACGAATGACCCTGCTCAATCAGAGATTCCTTCAGTAGCAGTCTCTGGTTCGGTTGTGCATGTTGTATGGATAGATGAACGTGATGGTTACTATCAGATATACTACAAACGCTCAACTGACGGGGGCATAAGCTGGGGAGCAGATGTACGGCTAACGAATAGCACCCCTTGGTCAGTTTTTCCTTCAGTAGCAGTCTCCGGCTCAGTTGTGCATGTTGTATGGGAGGACACTCGTGATGGTAACCGGGAGATATACTACAAACGCTCAACTGACGGGGGTATAAGCTGGGGAGCAGATACACGGCTAACGAATAGCTCCGCTTGGTCAGACTTTCCTTCAGTAGCAGTCTCTGGTTCGGTTGTGCATGTTGTATGGCAAGATGACCGTGATGGTAACTTTGAGATATACTACAAACGCTCTACAGACGGAGGTTCAAGCTGGAGTGCAGATACACGGCTAACGAATAACTCTGCTGGTTCATTTGAGCTTTCAGTAGCAGTCTCTGGTTCGGTTGTGCATGTTGTATGGGACGATGACCGTGATGGTAACTGGGAGATATATTATAAACGCTCAACTGACGGGGGCACAAGCTGGGGAGCAGATGTACGGCTAACGAATAACTCTGCTAATTCATGGTATCCTTCAGTAGCAGTCTCTGGTTCGGTTGTGCATGTTGTATGGCAAGATGACCGTGATGGGAACTGGGAGATATATTACAAACTCTCTACAGACGGGGGCATAAGCTGGGGAGCAGATGTACGGCTAACGAATGCCCCTGCTAATTCAGAGTATTCCTTTGTATCGGTATCCGGTTCGGTTGTGCATGTTGTATGGCAGGACACTCGTGACGGGAACGATGAGATATATTATAAACGCGACCCAATCGGAAATCCTGTTGGAATAGATGAATCTTTTCTAAACAAGAATGAACTAAAATTTTCCCCAAACCCGTTCTCGGGTTCAACAGTCATTTCCTTATCTCTTACTCAATCACAAAAAGTTTCTCTCAATATTTTTGATGTGAATGGAAGATTAGTAACCACACTTGCCGATGCTTCCTTTGAAGAAGGTGACCATGAAATTACATGGAATGCTGCTGAAGTAAATGCAGGAGTTTACTTTCTGCAATTTCAATCAGCAGAAAATTTAAAGACGGAGAAATTGATTTTAACGAAATAGAACTAAGAACGGAGTAGGGAGATTGCGCTCTCCTTACTCCTACTCTATTTCAAAAAAGAATTTCCTTCCTGATTTTTTCCGCAATCTCACTCAACTCTTCTTTGCTCAACTGAAGCTTGGGCATGGCAAAGTTCATATCGCTGACATTGTTAATCGGAATGAGGTGAATGTGCGCGTGAGGAACTTCAAGTCCGATAACTGCAATGCCGATTCGTTTGCACGGCACTGCTTTTTCGATGGCGTGAGAAATTTTTTTGGCGAAGTTCCACAGTCCGGCATGTGCTGCATCTTCTATTTCAAAGATGTAATCAATTTCTTTTTTCGGGACAACAAGCGTGTGACCTTCTGCCAATGGGTTAATGTCGAGGAAAGCAAAATAATTTTCATCCTCTGCAATTTTATAGCAGGGAATTTCCCCGTTGATGATTTTTGTGAAAATGCTCGGCATGTTTTTTAATCCTGGATTTTACAATAGGTTTTTTAAAAAATAATATAATCGCTGAGGACGCTGAGAATGCACGGAGTTCCGCTGAGTCCTGAGTATTCGAGATTATTACTCTGCGGCTCTCTTCTTTTTCTCTGTGAAACTCTGCGTTTAATTTTCTTCAACTGAAAAATCCGGGTTAAATCCTAAATCCTAAATCCTGAATCCCAAATCCTGAATCACCTGTTCACGTATTGTTCCTCGTAATATTTCTGATACGCTCCCGAAGTGACATGAGCAAGCCATTCGGAATTATTCAGATACCAGTCAATCGTCAGTTCAATCCCCTCTTCAAATTTGTGCTTCGGTTTCCAGCCAAGTTCGCGCTGGATTTTTGATGAGTCAATAGCATAGCGCAAATCATGACCGGCACGGTCTTTCACAAACGTGATAAGTTTTTCAGACGTTCCTGCAGCACGGTTTAGTTTCTTATCCATGATGGAACACACCCATTTCACGAGGTTCAGATTCTTCCACTCATTGTTTCCGCCCACGTTATATTTTTCTCCTCTTTTGCCGTTGTGAAAAATCAAATCCATTGCTTCCACATGGTCTTCAACAAAAAGCCAGTCGCGCACGTTTTCTCCTTTGCCGTAAACAGGCAATGGTTGTTTTTGAATGATGTTGTTGATGATAAGCGGAATTAATTTTTCCGGGAAATGAAATGGTCCGTAGTTGTTAGAGCAATTGGAAATGACAACAGGAAGATTGTAGGTGTGATGATAAGCCATCACGAGGTGGTCGGAACTTGCTTTGGAAGCGGAGTACGGGCTGCGTGGGTTGTAGGGAGTTTGCTCAGTGAAATATCCTGTTGAACCGAGGGAACCATAAACTTCATCAGTGCTGATATGATAAAAAAGGTTTGAGTTTTTTTCTTTTTGCAAATTGCCTTTTGCCTTTTGCCAATTTTGTTTTGCCGCGTTCAAAAGGGTGACAGTGCCTATTATATTTGTCTTAATGAAATCCATTGGTGAAACGATGGAACGGTCAACATGCGATTCGGCAGCGAGGTGAATTACCGAATCAATCTGATGTTCAGAAAAAATATTTTCGAGCAATGAACTGTCTGCAATATCTCCCCTGACGAAAAAATAATTCTCCGCATGCTCAATGTCTTTCAGGTTTTCAAGATTGCCTGCATAGGTGAGCTTGTCGAGGTTGATGATTTTATACTCCCGATATTTTTTTACAAAATGCCTCACAGCATGCGAGCCGATGAAACCCGCTCCGCCTGTGATGAGAATGTTATGTTTGAAAGTCATGGCAATGACAAAAGTAGAAAATTGGTTTACTGATTCTCTGAAAAAGAAACGCCCCGATGGTTATCGGGGCGCTTCTCAAAACAAAACATGCTTAATTACTTGGTCACCACAAGGCGTGAAGTGAATATGCGGTCGTTGTATTTTACGCGGAGAATATAAATTCCATCCGGGCTATCGGTGATGTCAATTTTGTAAGCAGTTGAAGGTGCAGTGATGCTGCCTGAACTGAACACTGTCTGGCCGATTAAATCTGTCACGCTAACTTCTGCCTGAACATTCGGATGGATGAAGA
>DATDOJ010000159.1:0-4362 GCA_035293345.1 Bacteroidia bacterium | reverse complement strand
ATTGCTTACCAGCTTCCACTCGCCCCACCACCACCGAAACCACCACCGCCAAACCCGCCAAACCCTCCACTACCTCCTCCGAAGCCGCCACCGCCACCTGAGAACATTCCCCATGAGCCGCGCTGTCTGCTGGTTGCCGCATTGAGAAGCATCCATGCGGCGAAGAAAGAAAGTCCGTTCATACGCGCATAGTTTCTGGTTTGATTCGCTTTGGCGCCAATGGTGATGACAACAATAAAAATAATTATAAGAATCATGAACCAGGGAAAATGCTGCTCACGCCCTTTCATGTATTCATCAGCGGAGTATTCTCCTTTCACTAACGCCATCAGTGTGTTTGTTCCCTGCTCCAGTCCCTGGTAATAATTTCCCTTCTTGAAATAGGGAGTCATGTCATTCTCGATAATGCGTTTCATCAGCACATCAGGCGCAACTCCTTCCATTCCGTAGCCGGTTTGAATACTGATTTTACGGTCATCAACAGCAAGCAGAATAAGTATTCCGTTGTTCTTGCCTTTCTGCCCGATGCCCCATTTGTTGCCGAGCTGAACTGCGTATTCACTAATCTCATAATTTCCTGTGGAGAGCATCAACACAACGGCAATCTGTGTAGACGTTGAATCGTTGAACGCAACCAGTTTTTGTTCAAGCTGATTTTGTTCTGCCTGAGAAAGTGTGTTCGTAAAATCCGTGACAAGCCGATTGGAGCGCTCAGGAAAATCATCCTGAGCGAAAAGCGCTGTAGAAAAGAAAAGGAAAAGAAAGAATGAACGCAGATAAATATGATGATTAAGATTCATTAAGATTTTTTTAAAATCATTTTTTATCATCATCATCTTAAAAAATCCGCGTTCCATTTTCATCCTAATGCGATTTCATCCGACAATTCATTCTTATCTCCAGCTACATACGGAAAATATTTTTTCAATGCCTCACCGGAACGCTGAATACTTGTCGAAAGCCCTTCGGCATATTTTCCTTCGGCAAAATGATTCTGCATGTCTTCTTTAATTATATCCCAGAAGTTTTTCTCGACAACTGCATTTATTCCCGCATCACCGATGATGGCGAACTTCTTATCCCTGAAAGCAATGTAAATCAAAACACCATTGCGGTCCTTGGTATTGTCAATACCAAGCTTGTGAAAAATGAAAGCTGCCCGGTCGAGCACCTCCACTTTGCAATGCGGTTCGATGAACAACCGTATTTCTCCTGAGGTCTGCCGCTCAGCTTCTTTGATTGCAGCTATTATTCTGCCGCGCTCTTCAGGAGAAAAAAAATTCTTAGACATTGGAAAAAATCAGAAGCCGACTGTAACGCAAAGCCCCTCTCCTTCGGAGAGGGGTTGGGGTGAGGCATTCAGCATCATTTTAAAACTGAACCTTAGGTGCTTCTTCTGTTCCTTTATCCGCCTCAAAATATGCTCGCGATTCGAAGCTAAATAGTTTGGCGAAGATTACACGTGGGAATTTCAGAAGACCCGCATTGTAACTTTTCGCTGCCTCATTGAACTGTCTGCGCGCTTCATTGATTCTGTTTTCAGTACCTTCCAGTTGTGCCTGTAAATCGCGGAACGCGTCAACAGCTTTCAACTGAGGATAATTTTCAGCTACGGCAAGCAAACGACCTATGGCTGTGCTCAACGCACCTTGCGCCTGCTGGAACTCCTGAAGTTTTTCAGGCGTGAGTTTATTTGGGTCAATCTGAATACTTGTAGCTCGCGCGCGTGCATCAACAACTGCCTGAAGGGTTGACTTCTCGAAATCTGCAGCACCCTGCACTGTGCTAACGAGATTCGGAACAAGGTCCGCTCTGCGTTGGTACTGACTCTCGACATTTGCCCATGAAGCGTTGACGCTTTCACGCATGCCCACTAGCCCGTTATAAAGAGAAATCAGATAGATAATAAGGAGTGCAATGACTCCCCAGATGATATACTTTTTCATAGTGTTTGATTAATGGTTTTAATTCTTTGCAAATGTATGTGTTCTTTGAATAGCTACTCACTCTTAAGAAAGAATGCCAATCATCCTTAACAGATTTTCATCCGGCTGCTGAATGTGCTTCACTGCATTCTCAAAAGGCGTGAAAACAATTTCGTTGTTGATAATACCTGTCATCACGCTTGCTTTACCATTGAGCAATGCTTCCACCGAAGCGAAGCCCATGCGAGATGCATTCACCCTATCCATTGCTGTGGGATTTCCTCCCCGCTGAATGTGCCCGAGCACAGTTACACGAATGTCAAGCGATGGAATTTTTTTCTTCACCTGTTCCGCAATAGCGAATGCACCTCCCGCTTCATCGCCTTCAGCAATCAAAACAATTTTTGATGACTTCTCTTTTCTTCCTTCAGTAAGCAGGCGGATGAGTTCATCAATATGTGTTGCTGTTTCCGGGAGCAGTATTGCTTCAGCGCCTGCCGCAATGCCGCTGCGAAGAGCAATTAATCCTGCATCGCGCCCCATTACTTCAACAAAGAAAACACGATTGTGGCTTTCGGCTGTGTCCCGGATTCTGTCCACCGCTTCAACAACGGTATTGATTGCCGTATCATAACCAATGGTGAAATCCGTTCCGATTAAATCATTGTCAATCGTGCCGGGGCAGCCGATAAACGGTACAGAACAAATTTTACTGAACTCTAATGCACCGCGAAATGTTCCGTCTCCGCCAATGGCAATCACGCCATCAATTTTATTCTTCTCCAAATTATTTTTTGCAGCAAGCATTCCTTCCTTTGTAAGGAAACTTTCACTGCGTGCCGTCTTGAGCATGGTTCCGCCATGATGAATGATGTTGGCAACGGAAGAAGTGTTCATCAATACAAATTCATTGTGGACCATTCCCTCGTATCCGCGAAGAATTCCGAACACCTCAAGGTTGTAATGAATTCCTGTGCGAACTACGGCACGGATACAGGCATTCATGCCGGGGGCGTCACCACCGGAAGTAAAAACAGCGATTCGTTTTATCATGAGTATTCAGTAATCAGTTTTAAGTTCGGAGTAAATTTCAATCCAAACAATTTTGATTTTTTATCTGCTCTTATCCGCTTTTTCTGTGTCATCCGCGTTCCATTTCTTTTTTTTACTTCCTGCATAAATTTCAAACTTCATAAACCGGCATTCAAGCGGACCGTTATAGATTTTTATTTTCCTTGACGAATGCAAACCGATTTTTTTAGACGCCTCCCTGTTTGCCGTAAGAATCCACACATCAAGTCCGCTGAAATTCTTCTTGATGTGATTTCCGATTTCTTCGTAGAGCGAATAAATGTCTTCGTCATCGAGTCGCCCTCCGTAAGGCGGATTCAAAATTACAATGCCACTTCCTGATTCAGGCACCGTTTCAATAAAAGATTTTTTTTCGACTGAAATAAATTTCTCCAGTCCTGCCTGCTTTATATTCCGCAGTGCTGAAGAGACAGCTCCATCTGAAATATCCGCACCAAGAATTTTAATTCCGGTTTCTGTTTTGATTTCTGATTTTGCTTTTCGTACAATCTCTTCCCACAGTCGCGAATTAAAATCATTCCATTTCATAAAAGCAAAGCTTCTTCTGAAAATTCCCGGAGGAATATTCAGTGCGAGCATTGCCGCTTCAATCAGAAACGTTCCGCTGCCGCACATGAGGTCATAAAAATTCCGTTCTCCGTTCCAGCCGCTGAGCATGATTAATCCGGCAGCGAGAGTTTCATTAAGGGGCGCTTCTGTTGCAATGATGCGGTAGCCCCTCTTATGCAGCGAGTTGCCGGAGCTGTCAAGCGAAAGCGTGCACTTGTCTTTCTCCACGAATGCATGAATGATGTAATCCGGATTATCCAAATCAACCGAGGGACGCTTGCCTGTTTTATCACGGAAGCGGTCAACGATGGCATCTTTTATTTTCTGTGAGATGTATAATGTGTGGTTCAGTTTTTCGTGATTGGAAACCGCAGTGATGGAAAAAGTTTTTTCCGCAGACAGAAATTTTTCCCACGTTATTTCCTTAGAGTTCGCATAAAGTTCCTCTTCATCTTTCACTTTGAAAACAGAAAACGGTTTCAGAATTCTCAGCGCTGTTCTGCAGCAAAGATTCGCTTTATACATCAATTCCTCATCACCATAAAATTCAACTGCACTTGGCTTAATACTCATCTCCTTCGCTCCGAGATTGCGCAGTTCACCGGCAAGAATTTCCTCACCTCCGAAAAAAGTTGTGGCAACAAGACGAAACATTTTTGATTTATACTTAACGAAATCAGGTTTAAGGAAAATATGTTGGAAAGAGTTGAAACTTTTCTGTCATGAGATTTTCGAGTTCATGCCTGTATTGCTCTATGTTTCTTAACACCTCCATTATTTTTTCTCTGAACACTGA
>DATDOJ010000158.1:0-12031 GCA_035293345.1 Bacteroidia bacterium | reverse complement strand
CCAACCCGCAGATGAAATGGATGATGTACCTGATGCCGGTTTTTTTCTTAGGCATCTTCAACAACTACTCAGCCGGGTTGAGCTATTATTATTTCCTGAGCAACATGTTCGGACTCGGACAGCAGTATCTTTTCAAAGCGTTTATTGACGAAGACGAAATTCACCGAAAGCTGCAGGAAAATAAAAAGCGCCCCGCCAAGCAGCAGGAGAAATCCGGTTTCCAGAAACGATTGGAGAAGATGGCGAAGGAGCGCGGCTATAAGCCGAAGTGAGAGGAAGCGGGAATATTATTTCTGAAAAATTTTTCCTGTCGAAATTATTTTTTTGTCAGTGGCAGCGTTGTAGAAATAAAATCCTGCCGGCAGTTTTTCAATATTGAATTCATTGGTTCCCTGATGAAGTTCAAAAATTTTCACCCGTCTTGCGGAAATATCATACATCGAAAAATATACATTCCCGTTGTCGCTGCCGGTGAAATAAACATTCAGCAGGTGATTCTCCGCATCATGATAAATGTGTATGGTATTCTCCAGGGAGTAAGCCGGTGGATTTATTCCGGTGATGATTTGCGCTTCAATCGAATCGAAACGCGCATAGCCGCCTCCCACCGGTCCTCCCGTCATTCCGGCATTCAGAATTACCGCTGCTGTATCTCCGGCACTCAGTGAATAAGTGCCGCTGACCATGATATAATGCCATGTGGCTGAAGTAGTGGTGTCACCGTTTAACAATGAAATGGCACCGGCAGAATTTTTCACACCGAGATAAATTCCGCTGAGTCCAGCCCAATATTTTTTTACCCATCCGGTGATGATGATATTATTCCCGTTCGCCACAGCGGGGAATGTTTGATAAACGTAGGACGGAAAACATCCCTTTACATTGCCTGTCAGTTTTTCAACGCACCAATTGCCCGCGCCCGCTGGAGCATCCATTACTGAGGTCATCGGGTCGCATGATTCATATTCCTGCCACCCGGCAAGCGATGGCACACCGGATGTTTCAACACTGCCGTTCACAATGAGTTGCCCTTTAAGAAAGAGAGGAAACAGGGAGAAGAAAATCACATGGAGTAAAATTTTTGTTTTCATGATTAAAACTGTTTTTGAAAAGCAAAGCAAAGTTAGCAACTTTAAACCCGGATTTTTCAGTTGAAGAAAATTAAACGCAGAGTTTCACAGAGAAAAAGAAGAGAGCCGCAGAGTAATAATCCCGAATACTCGGGACTCAGCGGAACTCCGCGCATTCTCAGCGTCCTCAGCGGTTATATTATTTTTTAAAACCTATTGTAAAATCCAGGTTAAAATAATTTAATTTGAAACTTATTACCCGCCCTGAAGTTTGGAGACCGTCTCCGAACTATAAACTCCAAACTAAAATTACATCTTCACCACTTTCCTCACCGCCCTGTTTCCCGCATCATCCGTTACGGTAACAAAATAAATTCCCGAAGGCAGCGCTGAAACATCAACGCGAACTCCCTCTCCTTTGGAGAGGGTTGGGGTGAGGCGTTCTATTCGCTCTCCCACCACACTATACATTTCTATTCTTTCAACTTTGAACTTCCCGCTTTGAACTGTTATCTCACTTGTGGCGGGGTTGGGGAAGAGATTTAAAGAGGAAAATGAATCGAGTTCTTCGACACCGACTTCTGGAGCAAGTTTGACAATCCAAACATCAAAAGCACCATGACTCCCTACTACATCATCATCAGAAGAATATGTTTCGCCAGCAATTAGAAAACCTCCGTCATTTGTTTGTAGAATTGAATGTGAATAGTCGTTTTCAGTGCCTCCTAAACTTTTCTGCCATTCCATTACTCCATACTCATCTAATTTTACTACCCAATAATCTCCGTTAAGTGTAATGCCGTGATGCCCTGTTATATCACCATCATTTGACCATGAATCACCCAGTACAATATAACCGCCATCTAAAGTTTGCAATATGGAATTTGCTTTATCATAACCTGTTCCACCCAAACACTTCTGCCATTGAACGGTGCCATTATAATCAAGTTTTACTACCCAAAAGTCATCGTTGCCATGATTGCCACTTACGTCTCCATCATTCGAACCAGAAGCCCCTGTTAAAATATAGCCGCCATCACCGGTTTGCTGAATGTTCCCCGTAAATTCATTCATAATTCCTCCAAGACATTTTTGCCATTGAATTACTCCCAAGAAATTAGTTTTTACAACCCAAATATCGTAACCAGCACTATGATTCCCGCTTACATCACCATTATTGGACAACGTTGATGCAGTAAAGACATACCCATCACTTACTATTATTATTGAGTAGCTACCATCATCGAAATCCCCTCCCAAACATCTTTTCCATTGAACTGTGCCAGAGCTATTAAGTTTTACAAACCAACTGTCAGGATATAAACATGATGGATTGTGAATCCCAGTCACATCGCCATCGTTTGACGATGTGGTTCCAAGAACAATATACCCTGAATCCGGTGTTTGTTGAATAGAGGTTGCATAATCAACACCCGTACCGCCTAGACATTTTTGCCATTGAATAGTTCCACTATCATCAAGTTTCACAATCCAACAATCGTCCCCGTGATTACCGCTGACATCACCGCCATTTGACGTAGCATAACCGGCTACAATATATCCTCCATCCACAGTTTGTCTTATTGCAGAAGCTCCATCCCAATTACCACTACCCAGGCATTTTTGCCATTGCACATCTCCATTGTCATCAAGTTTTACAACCCAAATATCTTCTCCACCTCCGGTTGTGTTGTGATTTCCAAATACATCACCATCATTTGAATAAGTATAACCGGCAGCAATAAATCCTCCATCATTAGTTTGTTGAATTGACATTGCACCATCATGCAATGTCCCTCCTAAACACCGCTTCCACTGTATTGCAGGTACCTGAGAAAAAACTTCAATCGAAGAAATCATTATAATTAAAAGGGCAAATAACTTTTTCATGACGTTAGGATTTTAAAATGTTGATGTAAAACTAACAAATATTTTTAATGCAACGCTCCATCACCATTTAAAATAACGACTCCGAAGTCCGAAGCGCGCGTCTCCGGACTCCGAACTATAAACTCCAAACTAATCAAGCAATATCCACCACCACTTTCACCACATCACTTTCGAGCCCGATGGCTTTGTCATCTTTCATGCAGCGCATTTTGTAGTAGCGTGTTTCGCAACGCCTTACTGCCAAGCCCCCTTCCAAAGCCATGCTTATGTGGGGCAGGCGCACGAGCAATGCCGGCAAAACTGTTTATTAACCATGCACAGTTACTAAGCCACCGCACAGCGTTGTTTTCAATGCTGACAGCCGTGCTAACGCAACGGACAACGGCATCTTCAATGCTGACAGTTGTTTTTATGAAGGCGACAACCGTTTTATCAATGCTGACAAGCGTTTTTACGCAATCGACAATGGTTTTATCAATGTCGACAGTCGTTTTATTAATGCGTACAATCGTTTTATCGTATCGTACACTTGAGTTATCATATCGTACAGTCGTTTTATTGCATCGTACACTGCTTTTATGACAGCTCGCACTTGAGTTATTGCATCGAGCAATGCTTTTATGGCAGTCGACACTTGAGTTATCGTTATCAACAGAGGTTTTATCACTATAGACAAGGGTATTTTTACTATAGACAGGAGCATTTTAAGCACTAATACGGTAAAGAAGCCATTAAGAGTAGTAAGAAGTGGTTTAGGCGTGCATCAGTAAACAATCATTTTCATGAACAACCCGGCTGACTTATCTCATATTGTTACTTTCCTGAATTTCATTCACGCCCGGAATTAAACACATGGGTAGCTTGTTTTGCTTTACTTACAAATGCCATTGCTGAAACTGACATGAGAAGAATTTTTGGTTATCAATAGTAAGCCAATGAAGCCCTGTAAAATATGACATTTCTCATACCTTTTCCCTTTGCAAATCCATTCCTAAATTTCATAGCTTTGCGCGCGTTTTAAAAAGGTTCAATAGTTCAATAGTTCATTGGTATATTAGTTATACCATCGAACCACATAACAAATGAACAAATGAACCAATGAACAAGAACGCAAACACTAAATCAATTTAACCCTAATCTATGAGCACACAAACCAATCCCGCTCCAACGGGAACTAAAGTCAGCAACGGTATGCCAGCAACCTCCTCCTCAGTAGCAAAATTTATGGAAATGATTATTGCCCGCAACCCGGACGAGCCGGAATTTCACCAGGCAGTGCACGAAGTGGCGGAAACCGTAATCCCTTACTCCGAACAATTTCCCGAATTTCAGAAAGCAAAAATCCTGGAGCGCATCGCAGAGCCGGAGCGCATCATCATGTTCCGCGTTCCGTGGATTGACGATAAAGGAAACTACCAAATCAACCGCGGCTTCCGCATCCAGATGAACAGCGCGCTCGGTCCTTACAAAGGCGGGCTGCGTTTTCACCCCACCGTTTATCTGGGCATCCTCAAGTTCCTTGCTTTCGAGCAGGTGTTTAAAAATTCCCTCACCACGCTGCCGATGGGTGGCGGCAAAGGCGGCTCCGATTTCGACCCGAAAGGAAAATCGGACATTGAAGTGATGCGTTTCTGCCAGAGTTTTATGACAGAACTTTGTTATCACATCGGTGCCGACACCGATGTTCCCGCAGGCGACATTGGCGTGGGCGGACGCGAAATCGGATTTATGTTCGGGCAGTACAAACGCGTACGCAATGAATTCACCGGAGTGCTCACCGGCAAGTCGCTCGAATGGGGCGGCAGCTTGATTCGCCCTGAAGCCACCGGCTACGGCTGTGTTTACTTCCTCAATGAAATGCTCAAGACAAAAGGAAAGAGTTTGAAAGGAGCAACGGCTGTCATTTCCGGTTCGGGAAATGTGGCGCAGTATGCTGCTGAAAAAATTATTCAGATGGGCGGAAAAGTTCTCACCCTTTCCGACTCCGAAGGATTCATCTATGACAAAGACGGCATTGACGCCAGGAAACTTGCCTGGGTGATGGAACTCAAGAACGTGAAGCGCGGACGCATAAAAGAATATGCCGAAAAATTCAGCGCTGATTTTTATGCAGGCAAAACACCGTGGGGAGTGAAGTGCGATGTTGCTCTTCCCTGCGCAACACAAAACGAACTGAACGGAAAAGATGCCGAACAGCTCGTGAGCAACGGATGCAAAGCAACAGCCGAAGGCGCCAACATGCCTTGCACACCCGAGGCGATGGAAGTGTTTATTAAAAACGGAGTGCTCTATGCACCGGGCAAAGCATCCAACGCAGGCGGTGTTGCCGTTTCAGGTTTGGAGATGAGCCAGAACTCCATGCGCCTGTCATGGTCGCGCGAAGAAGTGGATGAGCGTTTGCAGAACATCATGAAAAACATTCACTCTACATGTATCAAATATGGTAAAGACGGCAACACCGTCAACTATGTGAGGGGAGCAAACATTGGCGGCTTTGTGAAAATTGCCCATGCGATGCTCGCACAGGGTTGCGTGTAACCACTTCGAATTACGAATACCCCGGAAGAGTTTCTCATTACTCTTTAGGGGTTTTTAATTTAAGACAAAAAAATCATGCGGTTTATTGTACGCATCATCATCACGGCTCTTGCCGTTGTCATTTCATCCTACATTCTTCCGGGAGTAAGTGTTGACGGAGGATTGTCTGCATTAATCGTGGCAGCGGTGCTTGCGCTGCTCAACGCATTTGTAAAACCGCTGCTTATCATCCTCACTATTCCCATCACCATTTTCACACTCGGATTATTTCTTCTCGTCATTAACGCACTGATGATTCTTGCTGCGGCAGAATTAGTAAACGGGTTTCACGTCAGCGGATTTTGGGCTGCGCTTCTCTTCAGCATTGTGCTGACGATTGTGGTTTCGCTTTTGAATGCACTGGTGAAATCGGAAGAGTAAATCTCCCGACTGCATTCGTACATTAGCAGCCAATTCTTTTTTCTCATGCTCACCGAACAGGAAATAATCCGCAGGCAAAAATTAGACGAACTTCTCAAACTCGGCATCAATCCATACCCTGCCGATTTGTGGGAAGTAACAAACACTTCAAAATATATTCTTGAAAACTTTGAAAGCAATCCTGACTCGCTGAAGGAAGTCAGCTTTGCCGGGCGCATCATGAGCGTGCGTGATATGGGCAAAGCCGCCTTTGCTTTCCTTCAGGACAGCGTGGGCAAGATTCAGATTTATGTGAAGCGCGATGAGATTTGCAAAAGCGAAGACAAAACACTTTATGATGCGCTCTGGAAAAAACTTCTCGACATCGGTGACATCATCGGGGTGAAAGGGTATGCTTTTAAAACCAGGATGGGAGAAATTTCCATTCACGTTTCTGAACTGAAATTGCTTTCCAAATCATTGCGCCCATTGCCCATTGTCAAGCAGGATGCCGAAGGAAATATCCACGATGCATTCACCGACCCGGAGCAGCGCTACCGCATGCGCTATGTTGACTTAGTTGTCAACCCGCAGGTGAAAGATGTTTTCATCATGCGGACAAGGTTGATGAATTCCATGCGCGCTTTTCTAAGCGGCAAAGGATATCTTGAAGTAGAAACGCCTGTGCTGCAGCCGTTGTACGGAGGTGCTGCCGCTCGCCCGTTCAAAACGCATCACAACACACTCGACATGACATTGTACTTGCGCATCGCGAATGAATTGTATTTGAAGCGACTTATTGTTGGCGGCTATGACGGAGTGTTTGAATTCGCCAAGGACTTCCGCAACGAAGGAATGGACCGCTTTCATAATCCCGAATTCACGCAGATGGAAATCTATGTGGCGTACAAGGATTACGAATGGATGATGAACATGGTGGAGGAGATGGTAGAGAAAATTGCGCTCGATGTTACCGGCTCAACGGAAGTACAGGTCGGTGAACACAAAATAAATTTCAAGCGCCCGTGGAAACGGTTCACGATTTACGAAGCGATTCAGCATTATACGGGAATAGATATTTCAAATCAGGATGAAGCAGTAATGAGAGAGACGGCAAAGAATTTGGGAATACACATTGACCCGAAAGTCGGACGCGGAAAAATCATTGACGAAATTTTCGGAGAGAAGTGCGAGCCAAATCTAATTCAGCCGACTTTCATCACTGACTATCCTGTGGAGATGAGTCCGCTTGCAAAGAAGCACCGCACCAAGCCCGGACTTGTGGAGCGCTTCGAAGCCATCTGCAACGGAAAAGAATTGTGCAACGCCTTCAGCGAACTCAACGATCCGCTCGAACAACGCAAACGTTTTGAAGAACAGCTCCAACTCGGCCTGCGCGGTGACGAGGAAGCCATGCAGCTTGACGAAGATTTTCTCCGCGCACTCGAATACGGCATGCCGCCAACTTCAGGATTAGGTATGGGCATTGACCGCCTCACCATGATTATGACAAACTCCGCTTCCATTCAGGATGTAATTTTCTTTCCGCAGATGCGCCCGGAACACAAGGAATAACTTTTTTTTAAGAATTTTTTCAAATTGAGGTTGAGTTAATTGTCCCGATAATCCCGATGCATCGGGACTTCGCTTCGCAAACCTCAAACATTCTTATGCTCCTGTGCCCACTTGAGCAACCCGACAACTGATTTGTGTTTGTCTTACGGAAAATATTTTTCAGAATTCATTGTATAACTGAATTTTTATCCTCAACTTAGTTTCCCAAATTTTTTAATCGCACGCATGAGCAGCAATCACAGAACCATAGTGCACATGGACATGGATTGCTTTTTTATTTCCGTGTCGCGGCTGCTTAACTCAAAGCTGAGTGGCAAACCCGTGATTGTCGGTGGTGGCGACCGGGGTGTGGTGGCTGCATGCAGTTATGAGACGCGCGTATTCGGTGTGCACTCTGCCATGCCCATGAAACAGGCGCTGCGTTTGTGCCCCGATGCTATTGTGATTCGCGGGGATTATGACGAGTACAGCAAACGCTCTGACGAGGTGACGCAGATTATTCACGAAGCCGTTCCGTTCTATGAACGCTCCAGCATTGACGAGTTTTACATTGACATGAGCGGCATGGAAAATTTTTTCGGCTCGTATAAATATGCCACAGAGCTGCGGCAGAAGATTATGCGCGAGACGGGTTTACCCATTTCGCTCGGCATGAGCGCCAACAAAACCGTAAGCAAGGTCGCCACCGATGAAGCCAAGCCCAACAACCAGATGAAAATTGATTTCGGGGAAGAGAAAAATTTTCTCGCCCCGCTGTCGGTGAAAAAAATTCCGATGATTGGCGAGAAGACCTATCAACTGCTCCGCAGCATGGGAATTGAACTGGTGAGAACACTGCAGGATATGCCAATGGAGCTGATGGAAAATGTGCTGGGCGAAAACGGAATTTCCATATGGAAAAAAGCCAACGGCATTGACAACTCACCGGTGGAACAATACACGAAACAGAAATCGCTGAGCACGGAAGAAACATTCGACAAAGACACGATTGATGTGACGATGCTGAAAAATATTTTAATCGCCATGACGGAGAAATTATGTTTCCGCATGCGCAGCGAACACAAGCTCACCTCATGCGTCACGGTGAAAATCCGTTACTCCAATTTCGATACGCACACGATGCAGTGCCGCATTCCTTACACCTCGCACGACCACACCATCATTGCACGCGTCAAGGAATTGTTCGACAGGGTTTACAACCGCAGGTTGTTGATACGTTTGGTTGGCGTAAAGTTTTCTCATATCGTTGGCGGAGGTGCGCAGATAAATTTGTTTGACGACAAAGAGGAAATCATCAAACTCTATCAGGCGATGGACCGCATGCGCAGGGTGTATGGCGCACACGCTGTCGAGCGCGCGGTGGGAGCGAATTATTCCTTGCGCTCGTTTAATCCGTTCAACGGAATTGCGAGCGAGCAAAGACAGTCGCGCCCGAAAGATGAAGATGCATGTGAATATTTAATTGCGCTTAATCTTCCGTCCGTGGTGAGCAGCGAAGTGCGGAGAATAAAAAATGAGTTTCATAAAAAATATAATCACCACGAAGCGGTTAAATCCGTTGCAGTGATTAAGCTCGCTGATTTCAGAATGAACGAAGAGGGTGAAGAAAATTTAATTCACTCCCTTGACGCAGTGAACCGCCATCAGCCGCCCGTGAAAGTGACGCTGAAAAATTTCGGTCATGCGGGAACGCACACTATTTATATTGATGTTATTAAGCCCATGGCAATTGTCACGCTGGTGAAGGTGCTGAAGAAAAAATTGCAGCTGCCCGGCAGCCAGTCGTTCTTTGCTTTCAAGCAGTACCTGCCTGTTGCAAAAAATTTAACGGAAGAAAAATTCAAAATGGCTTTTGCTGATTTTCAACAGAGGGAATTCAGCGCCTCGTTCATTGCCTGCAGCATGTCGCTGCTCAAACGAAAATCGAAACAGGACAATTACCTGCTGATAAAAGAATTTGAATATGCAGATGCGGGTACGTTTGCCACTGCCTGATTCCTGTTATGTGTTACAACGTTGCCTATCTTGAAAAGCGCGGAGAGCGTGTCGCCAAACATTATGGCGCGGACTTCAAACCCCGCTCCCCGGAGCTTGAACTATTTCACGTGAGTGGATTTGTGCACCCGCAGTTGTTCGTGATTACCTCTGAAGAACCACAATGGGGACAGACCTATCAATGGGGACTGATTCCCAAATGGCGCAGGGACGAAGAGCAGGTGAAACAGATTTCAGCGCAGACACTGAACGCAAAAGCGGAAACTGTTTTTGAAAAAAATTCCTTCCACAACATCGCAAAAAAAAGATGCATCGTGATTGCAAGCGGGTTTTTACGAGTGGCATACCATCGGCAAAAAAAAATATCCTTACTATACCTCACTGAAAGAGCAGCCATTCTTTTCTATGGGCTGCCTGTATGAAAACTGTGTTAACAGGGAGACCGGTGAAATGAAAAGCACGTTCAGCATTATCACCGTTGCCGCCAACCCGATGATGGAAAAAATTCACAACTCTAAAAAACGGATGCCGTTTATTCTTCCTGCAGAAAAAGAAAAACTGTTGATTGAAAAGGAATTGCCGAAGGAAAAAATTCAACAGCTCATGATTCCGTTTGTTGAAGACAAAATGCAGGCGCACACGATTTCAAAATTAATTACAGACAGGACGCGGAACAGTAATGTAGAGGAGGTGATGGAGAAGCAGGCGTATCCTGAACTTGCATAGGAGGACTTGTGCTACTCAACTGCCACACCTTTTTCAGTATAAAATACGGACTCATGAGTCCGGAGGAGTTGCTGAGTGAAGCGCAGCAAAAGGGAATCGCATGCCTTGCATTAACGGATATAAATAACACTTCCGGCATTCTTGATTTTTTCCGGCTTGCTCCGAAGTTTAGTATCAAACCAGTTGCGGGAATTGATTTCAGGAACGGAACGGAACAGAAATATATCGGCATTGCAAAAAACATCGAGGGATTTCACAAGCTGAATAAATTTCTGTCTGAACATTTGCAGAGTGGAGACAAATTTCCTGAGCATGCTCCGGGGTTTGAAAATGCGTTTGTCATATATCCCGCCTCACCCCCTGCCCCTCTCCGAGGAAGAGGGGAGCACATTGAATTTTATTCATTGCGAGAGAATGAGTTTGTCGGGATTCATCCCAAGGATTTTTTTCTTCTTCCGGTCTCCGACCTCCGACATCTGACTTCCAAGCTTGTCATTCTTTCTCCCGTCACCTTCCGAAACAAAACCGATTTCAACACCCACCGTTTGCTTCGAGCGATTGATAAAAACACATTGCTAAGTAAACTTGAAGTGAGTGAACAGGCACAGCCGGTGGAAATCATGTACAGTTCCGAACAACTGAAAAATATTTACAAAGATTATCCGCAGCTCATCTATAACACAGAAAAACTTCTTGACGAATGTGAAATTGATTTTGAATTTGGGAAAAACAAAAACAAAAAATATTTTACAGGAAGTTCTGAAGGCGATTATGCACGGCTGCAGGAGTTGTGCGATTCCGGTTTGCAGTACCGTTACCCTGTGGTTGATGATGAAATAATTTCACGCGTGCATAAGGAAATAGAAATGATTCACGAAAAAGATTTTGCTTCCTACTTTCTCATCAACCACGACATTGTAAAATATGCGCAGCATAAAAATTATTTTTATGTAGGTCGCGGCAGCGGAGCCAACAGCGTTGTTGCTTACCTGCTTCGCATAACCGATGTTGACCCGATTGATCTGGATTTATATTTTGAACGATTCATTAATCCCTCGCGAATCAATCCTCCCGACTTCGACATTGATTTTTCGTGGGCCGACCGTGATGATGTGATTGATTATATTTTTCACCGATCTTCTTACGTAAGAGAAAGTGTCGCTTTGCTTGCAACGTACAGCACGTTCCAGAAAGATTCTGTTGTGCGTGAACTAGGAAAAGTTTTCGGGTTACAGAAGGATGAAATTGATTTACTGCAGGAGCGTAATGCTTCGGGCAGACCGCTTGACTCCATTGCCAAATTAATTTTTCAATACAGCAATCATATTCATGATTTACCGAGTCATCTGAGCATTCATGCGGGGGGAATTCTGATTTCAGAAAAACCCATGACATATTACACGGCACTTAACAATCCACGCAAAGGATTTCCACTCACACAGTTCAGCATGCTCGAAGCGGAAGATGTCGGGCTATATAAATTTGACATTCTCTCACAGCGCGGATTGGGAAAAGTGAAAGATGCGGTTGACATTGTCAGACGAAACCAAAATATTGAAATTGATATTCATGATGTAAAGCGAATTAAGGAAGACAATCAGATAAGCGAAAATCTTCGCAGTGCAAATCTTATCGGATGTTTTTATGTTGAAAGTCCAGCGATGAGAATGTTGCTGACAAAACTCAAAGCTTCAACTTATCTTGATTTGGTTGTAGCAAGTTCCATCATCCGTCCCGGTGTGGCGCAAAGCGGAATGATGCGGGAATACATCGAACGTTTCCATCATCCTGAAAAAAGACAATTCATTCATCCGCTTATGAAGGAGCTGATGGAAGAA
>DATDOJ010000157.1:0-14100 GCA_035293345.1 Bacteroidia bacterium | reverse complement strand
ACGGGGCAGTGCGCATCGGGCTCGGGACAATTCGTGGAAAATATTTCGCGCTATCTCGGATTGTCTATTGAAGAAGTCGGTGATGTTTCATTGCAGGCAACCGCTCCGGAAATCTCTTCGGGAATCTGCGCAGTACTTGCGGAAACCGATGTCATCAACATGGTGTCGCGCGGAATCACCACGCCAAACATCATCAAAGGAATTCATCTCTCCATTGCAAACCGCATCATAAAATTACTGAGCGCGCTGAAAGCAGAATCACCCATTGTGTTCACCGGAGGAATGGCACTAAACAAAGGAATGATCGAAGCGCTTGCCGAGCAGCTTAAGGAAACCGGGAAAGTATTTGAAATAAAAACCCATCCTGATTCCGGCTATGCCGGTGCCATAGGTGCAGCATTATGGGGCGGCTATCGTCACCTGAAACTGAAAGAGAAAAAACCTGAAGCAGTAGCTCAACCAAACTGATGACAACAATCGAATCAAAAATAAAACCGGGAGTTCTCGTTCCGAACATCGCGAAGATGCTGGAGCGCAATGTGAAATTATTCGGGGAGAAAATTGTTTACAGCGAAAAGAGAAACAGAATTTACGAAGGCATCACGTGGAATCATTTTTACAGCGATATTCTGAACATCGCTTTCAACCTCAAGCGTTTTGGTTTTTCTCCCGGAGACAAAATGGTAATTTTTTCTCCCAACCGTTTGGAGATGCTGGAGTTGGAACTTGCCGTAATGGCATCGGGTGGAGTTGCTGTTCCAATCTTCGCATTCTTTCACCAGGAAACAGCTGAACTGCTCATCAATCATTCCGATGCCAAGTTTCTTGCGGTGGCCGGTGAATTGCAGTTAAGCAGAATCAGCAGCAATATTAATGTCAATCATATTTTTGTTTTTGATAAACAGGAAAAAATATTTTTTTCGAATCAACATTCCTTTGATGAACTGCTCAGACAGCGTTCAAACAAAAACTTTTTGCTCAATACGAATGCTTCGCCCGAAGAAATTTGTCTGAACATGTACACTTCCGGAACGATGGGAGTTCCCAAGTGTGTGCAGCTTACTCATAAAAATATTTTGTCGCAGCAGGCAGCGCTGTCACAGGTCTGGGATATTAATTCTGACGACCGCTTTCTTTCTTACCTCCCGTGGCATCACAGCTTTGGAGGTATCTTTGAACTGTTCACCGCACTTTATAACGGAGCGACCATTTCTCTTGAGTCGGGCTACGGAAGAGACCCGAAAATAATTTTGGAGAACTGGAAAGAAGTTCTTCCGACTGTTTTCTTCAGCGTTCCGAAAGTATATCAGTCGCTTGTGGATTTAACAATGGATGACGAGGAAGCGGAAAAAATATTTTTTCATCCGGAACTGAACTTTGTGTTCACTGCCGCTGCCTCGCTTCCTAAAAACCTTTCCGATGAATTTGAAAAAAGAAATATTCCTGTAATTGAAGGATGGGGACTCACAGAAACTTCTCCCTGCTGCACGCTCACCGACCCGAAGAAAAAACGACACCATAGTGTGGTTGGAAATCCATTGCCGGGTGTGAGTATTCGTCTTGCTGATGACGGAGAAATCCTGGTGAAAGGTCCGAACGTGATGAAGGGTTATTATAAAAATGACGAAGCGAACGCAACTATTTTTACAGATGACGGGTGGTTCTGCACGGGCGATGTCGGAGAAATCACTGAGGATGGACTGAAATTAATTTCACGTAAAGACCGCATCTTCAAATTATCCAACGGTGAAAAAGTTGTTCCGTCTGATTTGGAAAAACTGATTGAGATGAAATGTCATTACATCTCCTTCGCAATGGTAGTCGGCAGCGGACAGGATTATCCTGTCGCGATTTTGTTTCCAAATAAAAAATTGCTGAAGCAGCCCGATTATGCACTCTCGCCTGAGGACGGATGTTTTTGTCCACGCAACCTGGATGAGCTTGGAAAATGTTTGCACGGATGTTTGCATGATGCCAATTGCGGCATCGGGCAAAAGTTTGCGCAGATAAAAGCAGCCATGATTATTGACGATGAACTTTCGCTTGAGAAAGGAACACTGACACCATCAATGAAAGTCGCTCCAAAAAATGTGGTGAATGCTTACAGGGCGCACTTGCAGAATTTATACGGAGAAGATAATCCGGTTGAAGAAGAAATATACATCATCCGCCTCGATGAATTGCAGGACACGGTCGGAAAAGTTTATGCAAAGTAAAATGTACGAAATCAAAACAACCCGGCTGCTGAAAAAAGTGATGAGCGATTATTTTCGTTCGCTGGAAAACCGTGAAAGGAAAATTGCATGGTGCACAAGTGTTGGTCCCGCTGAGTTGCTGCGCTCTTTCGGGTTTGAAGTTTATTTTCCCGAGAATCACGGAGCGCTTCTCGGAGCAACGCGTACAGCCACTGATTTTATTCCGCAGGCAGGCAAGCTCGGTTATTCAAATCATGTTTGCTCTTACACTACGAGTGATATTGGTTCTTACCTAAGCGGAAAAACTCCCCTTCAGTCGCATTACGGAATGAAAGGAATTCCCAAACCGGATTTGATTGTTTATAACACCAACCAGTGCCGCGAAGTCGAGGACTGGTTCAGTTTTTTCGCCAAGCAATTTAATTGTCCGATTGCGGGCATTCATCCGCCACGCTATCTGAATGAAGTCACCAAAGCGGAAATTGATTTGGTAATTCATCAGCATAAAAATATTATTCCTGCCTGTGAAAAAGCAAGTGGAAATAAATTTGACATTGATGCTTTCAGGGAAACGTTGTTCTTGAGTAAAGAAGCAACGCTTTTGTGGCAACAGGTTTTGCAGACAGCAAAAGCATCACCGGCTCCCATCACTTTTTTTGACGGCACCATTCACATGGGACCAATCGTTGTGCTGCGCGGAACAGAAAAAGCAAAAGATTATTACAAAACTTTATTAAAGGAACTTCAGGAAAATATTTCCGCAAAAAACGGAGCGGCAGAAAAAGAACAGTGCCGCATCTTCTGGGACGGCATGCCCATCTGGGGAAAGAACAGAATGCTTTCGGATTTGTTTATTGAAAACAACACGAGTGTAGTTGCATCAACGTATTGCAACAGTTGGGTCTTCGATGATTTTGATGAAGGCAACCCGTTTGCATCGTCTGCGCTTGCTTACACACAGATTTTCATCAACAGAAGTGAGAAAGCAAAAATGCAATTGCTCAAAAACTGGCTGAATGAATTTTCGTGTGACGGAATAATTTTTCATGATACAAAAACATGTTTCAACAATTCCAACGCAAAATTTGGTTTGCCACAGCGGCTGAAAGAAGAAACAGGAATTCCCTATCTCATTATCGAAGGTGATTTGTGCGACCTGAGATTTTTTTCAGAAGGACAAAGCATCACCAAGATTGAAACATTCATCGAGCAACTGGAATCATTCAAAGTAAAAGTTTAAAATCTTTTATTATGAAAGACGCAACAAACAAAATCTTAAAAGAAAAAATTGCAGTGGTCGGATTGGGACCGGTGGGTTTGATTCTCGCTGTTCATTTAAAGAAAGCAGGTTGTGATGTTGCCGTCTGCGATTCTGATAAAGTGAAAATAAATTTTATACGAAAAGAAGGAATCCGTCTGGAAGGAACTATTGAAGAACAAATGTCTTTCGAAAATATTTATAGTGGTCTCGAGGAACTGAAAACTTTTAAGCCCGAACTGATTATTATTTGTGTGAAAGGATACCAGTTGCCCGCTTTGGTGGAAGAAATTTTAAAATCAGAATTGAAAAATGCAACATTCATCAGCGCGCAAAACGGAATTGATGTGGAGCAGATGCTTACTGATGGGTTGGGCGAACAACGCGTGCTGCGCATGGTCGTCAACTTTGCCGGCAATCTGAATGCGCCTAATGTGGTGAAGGTTACTTTTTTTAATCCGCCAAATTATATCGCTTCAGTTGACGACTCAAAAAGAAATATTGCGGATAATATTTCTTCCGTACTGAACAGCGTCAACCTCGACACGGTTTCGCTTTCTGCTTTCGAAGTTCTCAGACGCGTGTGGGAAAAAACAATTTTGAATTCTTCACTCTCTGCGCTGTGCGGCATCGGCAAACTCACCATCAAGGAAGCGATGGATTTTCCCGATACGGTTGAACTAATCGAACTGGTAATTGAAGAAGCGGTGGAAGTTGCCGAGGCAGAAAAAATAAAATTCGATGATGAGTTTATCCGCAAATGTCTTCGTTATCTCAAAAAAGCAGGTGACCATTTTCCGTCTCTTGCCGTTGACATGATTAACAACCGTCAAACGGAAATTGATTTTATGAACGGCAAAATCGTTGAGTACGGTCGCAAGCATTACATCCGCACGCCTATCAATCTTGCATTTACAAACATGGTGAAAGCCATGACGCACAGAAGCAATTCTGCCTTTATGAAAACGCTTGATCCTTCACTGATTGGGAAAACATTTAACGGAGATGGCAGAACAAAATCAAAGTACGGTGTGGTGATAAAGGGAGACAAATCAGGAACGGGAGAATATTTTCTTGGCGTTGACCTCGGTTCATCATACACAAAGTTTGTTGTGCTCGACAGCAATTCAAAAGTTGCATTCAAACTTGCGCTTAAAACTTTGAACCGCGACAAAATCGGAGTGCGTCATGTGATGAGTGCTATCCGCGCGGAGTTTGATATTAAATCAAGCTGCGCAACAGGGTACGGACGAAAGAATTTTCCGGATGCAGATATTGTGAAAACTGAAATCAACTGTGCTGCCGAAGGAGTTTCATTTTCTTATCGCGGAGCAAAAAATATTATTGACATCGGTGGCGAAGACATCAAAGTAATTCATTGCGACAGCGGCAATCATGTGGAGAATTTTTTTCTCAATGATAAGTGTGCTGCCGGAACCGGTTCCTTCATAACAGAAATTGCAGAGAGAGCAGAACTGAACATCAGCGAAATGAGTTTGCTCGCTGCACGGAGCAGTAACAAAAATGAGTTGAACAGTTTCTGCACTGTGTTTGCGAAGACGGAAATAATGAAATGGCTCATCGAAGGGATGAGTGTTGAAGATATTTCAAAAGGTGTTTATCTCTCCATTGCGAATCGTGTTGAAAAACTGCGCATCAACACAAGTGTTCCTGTTTACCTGATTGGCGGAGTGATTGCTTTTCATCCGTATCTTAAAGACATTCTGCAGATGAAAGTGAAACAAATAATTGACTCTGTTGAGAATCCTCAATTCATGGCTGCATTGGGTGCCGCCCTAATTGCAAAGCAGAATTACATATCGGGTGAAAAAGAAAAAGACACAGCACATAAAATTATTTCACAGTGAAAGCATTTCATGCTAAAGAAAAAGGAATAGGAATTTTATTCGATGATATTTATCTCGTCAACGGAGCACGTACACCGTTTGGAAAATATTGCGGAACACTCTCACAGATTTCTCCGACTGATTTGGGAATTTTTGCCGCACGTGCAGCGCTGGAAAAATCAAATGTAAAAGCAGATGATATTGACCAAAGCATTGTTGCGAACATCGGGCAAAGTTCAACGGATGCTTATTTTCTGCCGAGACATATTTCCCTCTTTGCAGGAATCTCACAGGAAGTTCCGGCACTGATGGTGCAGCGGATTTGTGGGTCGGGATTTGAAACAATTATAACGGGAGCAGAACAAATAACTTTAAAAAAAGCGGAAAATGTTTTGTGTGTCGGAGCAGAAAACATGTCACTTGCGCCAACAGTTTCATTCGGAAACCGGATGGGATATCCTCTCGGTCGTCCGGTTTTTAAAGATATGCTGTGGGAAGCGCTCGATGATACCGCCGCAGGTTATCCGATGGGTTTCACTGCGGAAAATGTTGCCAGGAAATATAACATCACGAGAAAAGAATGTGATGAATTTGCAATAACCTCTTTTCAACGAGCGATTGAAGCAACCAACAAAAAACTTTTTGCCGAAGAAATATTACCCCTCAATTCCACAATGTTTGAAATAGAAGGACTGAAAACAAGAAAAGTTTTTTTGCCGAAAGGAACAGAAAATTTTTCTGTTGATGAACATATCCGTCCAACATCATTGGAAGCGTTATCAAAACTTCCGACTGTGTTTGATAAAGTGGGAGTCCTCACAGCAGGAAATTGTAGTGGGATTGTGGATGGTGCTGCAAGTGCGGTTGTTGCAAATAAAAATTCTGTTCGGCAAAAACATCTGAAACCGATTTCAAAAATAATTGCAGGCGCAAGTTGCGGTGTTGACCCGAAATTCATGGGGCTTGGTCCTGTTCCTGCAATAAAACTTTTGTTGGAAATGACAGGGTTGAAAGTTTCTGATGTTGGTTTGTTTGAAATCAACGAAGCATTTTCCGCTCAGGTCATCGGATGCGAAAGAGAATTAGGTCTCGACAGAAATACACTAAATGTAAACGGAGGAGCAATTGCAATCGGTCATCCGCTTGCTGCGACAGGAATTCGTTTGTCTCTCTCCATTTCAAAAGAGATGATTCGCAGAAAAGTGAAATACGGAATTGCCTCGGCATGCATTGGTGGCGGACAGGGAACAGCAATTCTTTTTGAAAACATAAATCTTTAATCATGTCAGATACAATTGAAAAAATAAAATCAGATTCTTCAGAAGTTATTTCAACTGAGAAAATTCATCAATGGCAAATGGTTGAACTCAATAAAGAATTTCAACTTGTTGAGCATTCGCTTCCTGGATTGAAAGAGGGAGAAGTTTTGGTGAAAGTTGCAGGTTGCGGAGTTTGCCATACCGATTTAAGTTTCTGGCATTATGGAGTTCAGACAAAACATGCATTACCTCTCACACTTGGACATGAGATTAGCGGAGTGGTTGTTGCCGGAGAGAAAAAATGGCTGAATAAAAAAGTAATTATTCCCGCTGTGCTCCCGTGCGGAGAATGTGAGTTGTGTAAAAAAGGAAGAAGCAACATTTGCCGGAATCAGTTGATGCCGGGAAATGATTTCGATGGCGGTTTTGCTTCGCATATAAAAGTTCCCTCTAAATTTTTATGTGAAGTTCCGGATAGTGTTTTAAAAAAATATTCGCTCGAACAGCTTGCAGTAATTGCTGATGCAATTTCCACGCCCTATCAGGTTGCAAAAAAATCAGAACTTGAATCCGGGGACTTGGCAATCGTGATTGGTGTCGGAGGCGTGGGAATTTACGGAGCGCTGATTGCAAAAATTTTCGGAGCAAGAGTTCTCGCTCTTGACATCAGTGATGAAAAACTTTCCATTGCAAAACAAAACGGAGTTGATGCCATTCTAAACATAAAAGGACTTGATACAAAAACAATTAAAGAAAAAATAAAAGAACTCGCAAAAGAAATCAACGCTCCAAAACTTGGGTGGAAGATTTTTGAATTCAGCGGAACAAAAGCAGGACAGGATTTGGCATTCAATCTCATCACATATGCTTCCACGCTTTCCATCGTTGGATTCACGATGGACAAAACTGAAGTGCGCCTGAGCAACCTCATGGCATATGATGCAAAACTCATCGGCACATGGGGATGCAGAGCAGAACTCTATCACGAAGTTTTGGATTTGATTGCAAAAGAGAAACTGAAAATTTCCCAATTCGTGCAAACATTTCCAATGTCGAAAATAAATGAAGTGTTTAAAAATACATTGGAACATAAATACACAAAACGTTCAGTGCTTGTGCCTGACTTTAATTAAAAATAAATTCTATGGAATTAAAAAATCACAACCTTGTTGAAACGAAATTCAAAGAAATTATTTTTGAAAAAAAATCTTGTCTCAACAAAAAAGGAAGCCCGGTTGACGGACTTTACAACGCCTGGATATATTTAAACAATCCAAAGCAATTCAACTCGTATACAACAGCTGCGATAAAAGAAATCATTCTTGCATTCGGAGAAGCATCAAACGACCGGAGCGTAGTTGCTGTTGTGTTCACCGCTGTTGGCGACAAAGCATTTTGCACGGGAGGAAATACAAAAGAGTACGCAGAATATTATTCCGGCAATCCGCAGGAGTATTCGCAGTACATGCGGTTGTTCAACGATATGGTGAGCGCGATTTTGAAATGCGAGAAACCCGTCATCAACCGTGTGAACGGAATGCGCATCGGTGGGGGACAGGAAATCGGGATGGCTTGCGACTTCAGCATTGCAAGTGACATGGCAAGATTCGGACAAGCCGGACCGAAACACGGAAGCGCGCCCATCGGTGGGGCAACTGATTTTCTCCCTTTATACATGGGCATTGAGCGCGCTATGAATTCGCTCACACTTTGCGAGCCGTTCAGCGCGCACCAAGCATATTACTATGGAGTCGTTTCTGAAATTGTTCCCATTCTGAAAATAAACGGAAAATTTATTCCGAACCCGATGGTTGTTACAGATAAAATTGTTGATGAATTTGGAAAAATAATTTTCGGCTCGCAGAAAACAGGGGAAGAATTAAAGAGAGCGAAAGAAATAATTTCCGTTGCTGAAACAGATTTGAATCTGCTTGATGAAGCCGTGAATAAACTTACTACAAAACTTCTTCTCACATTTCCGAACTGCACTAACAAAACTATTTCGGAAGTGCGTAAATTCAAATTGGAACACTGGGATAAAAACAAAGAAGGCAGCCGCGAATGGCTTGCACTGAACATGATGACAGAAGCGAAAGCAGGATTCCAGGCATTCAATGAAGGACCAAAAGAAAACCGCGAAGTAGATTTCATTAAGCTTCGTCAACTTCTCGCTGAAGGACAGGACTGGAGCGATGAAATAATAAAAGAAATTTCGCCTCAATATCAAAACGTGAAAATTTAAATAAGAATAAAATAAAACATTATGGAAAATATTATAGATATGAAAAAAATAAAAATCAATTACACACATGAAAATTCTGTTGCAACTATCACACTTGATGATGGAAAGGGCAATGTGCTCGACCATATCATGATGGAAGAGCTTCATGATTTGCTAAGCTCTCTGTATTCTGACAGCAATCTTAAGTTCATCATTTTTGAAGGTGCCGGAAAACATTTTTCTTTCGGAGCAAGTGTTGAAGAGCACAAAAAAGAATTTGCATCAGCAATGCTTCAGGAGTTTCACCGAGTGTTTTATGTGATTCGCGATTTGGCGATTCCGTGTGCTGCAAAAATTTCCGGGCAATGCCTCGGTGGTGGACTTGAACTCGCGCTGATGTGTAATTTTTTATTCGCTGATAAAACTGCAAAGCTCGGTCAGCCGGAAATTGTGCTTGGAGTTTTTCCTCCCCCCGCTTCCATCCTGCTACCCGAAAAAATCGGCTATGCGCGCGCAGAGGAATTGCTGATAACAGGAAAAATTATTTCAGGCGAAGAAGCAAAAGCCATTGGCTTGGTGAATGAATTGTTCAATGATAAAAATGAAATGGATGCGGGAGTTGAAAAATGGATTGAGCAATATATTCTTCCGAGGAGCGCGTCATCACTGCGATATGCTGTCCGTGCCGCCCGCGTTAAACTGAACCAGATTTTTACAAATTTTCTTCCGCAGTTAGAAAGCATGTATGTGAACCGGCTCATGAACACACACGATGCGAACGAGGGAATAAATTCTTTTCTTGAAAAAAGAAAACCTGTCTGGCAAAACAATTAAATATTGCCTGTCATGAAACAGGCAATGGGTCTGCAATCCGAACCTGAAAAACTTACAACCATTTTCAGCACCAGCGATGCGTTGCTTGGTCTGACTTCGATTGGAAAAAAAGTGGACTATCAGGGAATATGACACAACGCTGAATATAATTCAGTTCTGTGTCCGGTAAGAGCCGGAAATATTTTTACTATTTCTTCACCGTATCTTTTTCGATACGGATTTCTTTTTGAATTTCTTTTTCCATTCCATCATCGTCATCATCATCTTCTTCTTCTTCTTCCATATCACCGCAACGTCCGCGCATTTTGCCTCCACCCATCATTTCTTCGCAGCAATCTCCACGCATCATTTTCATGTGATGCCCTCGCATAGGCATGCAGCCATCGTTACCCATCATTCCCGGGCGACACATCTCCATGGAACTTCTCATGTCATGTCTGCAACTCATTCGCCACACACCGCGGGTGAGCGCGCACAGTAAAATCAGCATTGAAACAACAATGACTACCCATGAGATAAAATTGTAGAATTTTCCGAGTCCTTCTTTTTTTGTTTTGTCGAGAAGGTACATGCCGGCAACCAGTGCGAGCAGTGAAAGCGAGATGGAAGTGAGAATCATGATTTTGGTTTTTAAATTTGATGCAAATGTACGGTAAAAACCGGAAATGGTTTTCAGTTCGCCCTGATAGCATCAACGGGATTCATTTGTGAGGCAACATAGGCGGGAACCATACCGGATATTATTCCGATTATAGCGGAAATACTTAGCCCGAAAATAACATTTGACTGTGTGAGTACGAGGTTGAATTCAAGTGCGCTTGTCGCTGCTAAACTCAGCGGATAAACCAGCAGCAATCCGGTTGCACCACCGATGACGCATAAGATGACTGACTCAGAAAGGAACTGGAGAAGGATGAAATAATTTTTTGCGCCCAATGATTTCTGAATTCCGATAATGCTTGTGCGTTCCTTCACGGAAACGAACATGATGTTAGCGATGCCAAAGCCGCCAACCAGGATGGAGAAGCCACCAATAATCCATCCACCGATTCCGATGGATTGAAACATGGCGCTCACCCCGACTGAAAGGAGCGTTGATTCATTCAAAGCGAAATCATCATCTTCTTTCGGACGCAGTTTGCGTACCGCCCTCATTGCCCCCTTGAGATCATCTTTCAACTGAGCGAGTGAAACTAAGTCCTTCGCCTGCACTAATATGAACGGGTCAATCCGGTCGGAGCGGAGGTTGACAACATTTCGGGCATAATTTACAGGCACCAGCACCGAATTATCGCGGCTGGTTTCTATAATGCTGCTTCCTTCTTTTTTGATTACGCCTATTACCTGCAGTTTGTACCCCATGATATCAATGGATTTTCCGATGGGGTCAGCGTCTGCAAACAAAGCGGAAGCAATGTCAGAACCAAGAACTGCATAGGGCTTTCCTGATGCCGATTCCTCCTCAGAGAAATATCTACCGCTTGTCAGTTCAAAAGCCCTGATGTGAATATAGTCGTGTGAAACAGCAGCGATGGAACCATTCTCCACCGAGTTGTTCTGGTACTTGATGGTCTTTGCGTTGAACTCAGCCACATACGCAAGGTAGCTTGCCGTGCTCAGCCGCTTTTTCAGTTCGTCCATTTCCTTTATGCCGGGCAGCGGACGGTTGATGTATTTCCACCACGGATAATCGCCACCGAAAAGCCAGGGCCATTTCTGGACATAGACCGCATTGTTGCTGATGGATTTAATGCTGTCGCGGATATTATTCTCCATCGAATCCACAGCAGTGAAAACAGAAACGATGGCGAAGATGCCGATTGCAATTCCAAGCAGGGAAAGAAAGGAACGGAGTTTATTTACGCGCAGTGAATTCAATGCAAACAGCACGCTCTCGCCAAAGAGCTGGAGAACAATCAACTGGCGGGAGAAAAAACCGGGGGAGTTCCTTTTTAATTCAGACATCTGCTATAATGCTCCATAAGTTCGAACAGACGAAGTACCAAAAAAAACCTTCACCATCAAAGAAAAATTATTGAAGAGCCGTTCTATTTTCTTAAACTTGCGCTTCCTTTTTCAGCATGGCAGAGACAAAAAAAATTCAAAGCGCGCTTATTTCTGTTTATCATAAAGATAATCTTGAAGCCATTCTACGTCAACTTCATTCGCATGGAGTAAAGTTATTTGCAACAGGAGGTACGCAGGATTTCATTGAGAAGTTGAATGTTCCGGTGATTCCGGTTGAAAGCGTCACGGAATATCCTTCCATTTTCGGGGGAAGAGTGAAAACACTTCACCCGAAAATTTTCGGAGGCATTCTGCACCGCAGGGATAATGCGGGAGATATTTCCGAAGCAAAGAAGTTTGAAGTGCCTCCGATTGATTTGGTGATTGTTGATTTATATCCGTTTGAAGAAACGGTTGCATCAGGAGCAAGCGAGGCAGACATCATTGAGAAGATTGACATTGGCGGAATCGCTCTCGTCCGCGCTGCTGCAAAAAATTTTTCCGATGTTCTGATTGTTCCGTCAAGAGAACATTATACTTTTCTGCTTGATGTTTTGAATAACCGCAAAGGAGAAACAACGGAAGCAGAACGGAAACTGATGGCTGCTCATGCTTTCAATGTTTCTTCTCATTACGACACAGCAATTTTTAATTTCTTCTCCGCAGGAGTCCTTGCGGACAACAGCGATATTCAAATTTCCGCTTTCAAGAAAAGTATTCTGACTTCGCGAAAACTCCGCTATGGAGAGAACCCGCATCAGCAGGGAATTTTCTTCGGTGAGTTTGAAAAGATGTTTGAGCAACTTCACGGAAAGGAAATTTCTTACAACAACCTTCTGGATATTGATGCTGCTGTTTCACTGATGGCTGAATTTGATGAGCCGACATTTGCCATTCTCAAACACAACAATGCCTGCGGAATTGCTTCGCGAACAACTATTCCTGATGCGTGGAAAGACGCTCTTGCTGCAGACCCGGTTTCTGCATTCGGTGGAATTCTGATTGGGAACCGGAAAATTGAGAAAGAAGCTGCGGCTGAAATAAATAATTTATTCTTTGAGGTTCTCATCGCTCCGGAAATTTCCGGTGACGCGCTTGAAATTCTTAAGCAGAAAAAGAACAGAATAATTCTTATTCAGAAAAAGTTTGATTTACAATCAAAACAATTCCGCAGTTTGCTGAACGGGGTGGTTGAACAGGACAGGGACTTGCGCACGGAAAAACCTGCTGACATGAAGACCGTGACGAAACTTTCTCCTACAACTGAACAACTTTCTGATATGGAGTTTGCCAATAAAATTGTGAAGCACACCAAGAGCAACACCATTGTTCTGGCAAAGAATAAACAACTTCTTGCCAGCGGAACAGGGCAGACCTCACGCGTGGATGCACTCAACCAGGCAATTGAAAAAGCAAAACGTTTTGGGTTTGACTTAAACGGAGCGGTGCTCTCAAGTGATGCCTTCTTTCCTTTTCCTGACTGCGTGGAGATTGCAGACAAAGCCGGCATCAAAGCAGTGATTCAGCCGGGCGGCTCGGTGAAAGACAACGAGAGTATTGATTACTGCGACAGACATGGAATGGTGATGGTGGTGACGGGTGTGAGACATTTCAAGCACTAACATCTGCGAACAGGGTGATTGATTAAAATTTTTTTTCAGACGGGAAGCAATGTGATGGTGCGGTTTACTTCTTCGCCTGCTGAGATGCGGACGTTGATTTCGGAGTAGGGCTGAAAGCCAGCGAGGGTTATGAGTATATCATAATTACCCGGACCAATACCGGAGATGTTGAAGACACCGTCAACATCTGTTGTGTCGCTGAAAAGAATATCGGGTGTTCCGGTGAGACGAATGGAAACTACAGCATTCTGAAGAGGGTTGCCGCCATTGTCTGAAACCGTTCCGCGAACTTTTCCGGTTGTTGAACCAAGGTCAATGATTTCGCGGGCTTTGAAATAGAGATCCCAGAAGTTGAAGTTGGAGACCTTGAGTGTGTTTACCATTCTATCCATTTGGTCTTTTAATAAGTCCTTTGTGGTATTGCTGATGGTTTGTTCGAGCTGAAGAATGGCATTTGATTTTGTGATGATTGTCTGCCGCGGATTTTGCATAGCGGTTCGGTATAGACCAATTGCAGTGAGAAGAGAGGCGGCATCGGCAGGACCTGCACCGAAAGGAGTAACATTGACCTGGTTGGTGTTGGCTGCATTGTAGATTCCTTCACAGGTATCGTCCACTTCGTCTTTCTTCTGCCCATCAAGTTTGGACTGCGGGAAATTAACAAGCGCTTTCAGGGTATTGTTGTTAACGGAAGAAGCATAGGCGAAAGTTGCATTGGCGCAGACGAGGGCAATGTCTGTCATGGTTTTGCGAAGGAGGTTAGTGTCGAGGGTGACGCCTGTGGATGTACCAAGAATAATGATGTCGAGGGAATCAATAAGGACCAGGTTATTTTTGACACGGGCGAGAATTCCTGC
>DATDOJ010000156.1:0-6033 GCA_035293345.1 Bacteroidia bacterium | reverse complement strand
ACTTTTTGAAATCATGCCCGGTATCGGAGGAGGCGTGAATATTCTCCTAGTTGCTATCGGGTTTATTGCCGCTGTCATCTGGATTCGGATAATGCTGAAAGAAAAAGCGGTGGAAAAATTTTGAGTTTATTTTATTCCTGTAGAAGCAATTGCAGGTCTTTGCCGATGTCTTTCCTGTAATAGGAATTTTCAAATTGTATTTTATTTATTTTCGAGTAGCATTTTCCGAGCGACTCTTTTAAATTATTTCCTGTTGCGGTAGCGGCAAGCACGCGTCCGCCCGATGTAATTAGTTTTCCGTCTGCATTGCGCGATGTGCCTGCATGAAAAACCAAAACATCTTTCGCATCCTCCATACCGATAATGATTTTTCCTTTTTCATAATTGTCAGGATAACCGCCAGAAACGACAACAACGGTTGATGCAAAATAATTTTCTGTTTCAAAAACCACCTGCGAAAGTTTTTGTTCCGCTACTGCAAGAAAAATTTCCACTAAATCGCTTTTTATTCTCGGCATCACCACTTCGGTTTCGGGGTCGCCCATGCGGCAGTTATATTCTATTACGTAAGGGTAAGGAGAACTATCTCCCCCTCTACCTTTGGAGAGGGGACTGGGGGGTGAGGCCATCAATCCGAAAAAAATAAATCCCTGGTAATTTATTTTCTCTTTATGCAATCCCAATATCGTTGGCTTGATAATTCTTTCCTCAACCTTTCGCATGAAATCTTCATCAGCAAACGGAACAGGAGAAACCGCACCCATGCCTCCGGTATTTAATCCTGTATCATTTTCCCCGATGCGCTTGTAGTCCTTTGCTTCGGGCAGAATTTTGTAGCTGATGCCATCGGTGATAATGAAAACAGAAACCTCGATGCCGCTAAGAAATTGTTCTATCACAACTGTGGTTCCCGCTACACCGAATTTTGATTGTACTAACATTTCATTCAGCGTGTCAACGGCTTCCTGTTTTGTTTGCGCGATGACAACTCCTTTTCCGGCAGCGAGCCCGTCCGCTTTCAAAACATAGGGAGGAGAAAAGGTGTCAAGAAATTTTATTGCATCGGCTAATTCATTTTTTGTAAACGATTTGTATGCGGCTGTCGGGATAGAATACTTCTGCATGAACTTTTTCGCAAACAATTTGCTTCCTTCAAGCTGCGCTCCTGTTTTATCGGGACCGATGACAGGAATTTTTTTCAGCGAATCATCGGCAAGAAAATAATCGGTGATGCCGTTCACCAGCGGGTCTTCGGGACCAACCACAAGCAGTTCGATATTTTTCTCAAGACAAAATTTTCCGATAGCTTTAAAGTCATTTACTGAAAGAGAAACATTTGTTCCGCACGTTGCTGTTCCCGGATTTCCGGGAGCGATAAATAATTCCCTGCACAGTTTACTTTGAAGCATCTTCCACGCCATTGCATGTTCGCGCCCGCCTGAACCGAGGAGTAAAATATTAATCACAACAAAAATTTTCTGTTGATAAAAGTAAATTAAGTTGAGAAGCCAAAAAAAAGAGGGAAGAAAAAGTTCTTCCCTCTCGAAAATATATCTGATTCAATTCTTATTTTGCACCCATCAATGGCTGCGGAGATGCCGGAGATGCGGGCTGTACAACTAAGCTTCTCTTATCTCCAGCCATTTCATTGCCGAAGCCGTAAAGTTTGGGATGAATATATTTCCCTTTTGCAATGCCCTGTTTCGCAACCTCAGGAACGATTCGGTATTTCTGAGCAGCCAGGTCATTTCTAACACCGGTCACCTGCCAGCTTACTTCAACATTCGGCTTATCCGTTTTAATGGTAAATATATTATTCTCCACCTTTTTTGACACAATTGCCTGAGCAAATTGTCCCATGCAGGTGAGCTGGTATTTGAAATCAATATTCAGCGCCTCGAAGTATGAAGGAAGAGCTACAACTGCTTCTCCGTTTATATCGGTGGTTATGTTACCGTTGTATATGTTCATCATGTCAGGGCTTTCAATGCAGGAGTGGTACAGAAATTTATTTGTCGGATCGAGCGGATGGTCTATTTTAAAAGCTTTGGCAGCAGCCGACATGGTCCCGTAAATGTCAACGTCTCCGTCAAACACACCGGCAAAAGAATTTCCCGGGCTTTGAATTCCATCTATCGCCCAAACTGCCCATGGGACGGTACCTGCATTTGCGGTGACATATATTCCATTGCCATTGGCTGCTGTGGATTCAAAGTAGCCACCATAGCTGGTAATCCCGCCTCCTGAAGAACTGCCATATACACCGTATGTGGGTCCGACTGTTGAATTACTCTGTCCCCTTACCCCGGCTCCGCCAAGCACATTATTATTTTTTATTCCGAACACACCATTGCCGTTTCCTGCCAAAGACCAACCCTGAACGCCACTGCCAGATCCTATGCCGTTATATTCTCCCTGCACGGCTCCGTTGCCACCATTGGAAGCAGCAGGAACATAACCATAAAGACCAATAGAAACACCTGCTCCGTTCTGCCCGATTCCGGCTAGCCCTACACGCCATGTTGCGTTGCCCGTTACTTCAACTGCCGGGGAATTAGAAAATCCAGTAGCGGCTGTTTGATTAATGAACAATCTTCCATCGCTTAATAATCTCATTCTTTCTAAACCGCTGGTGCCAAATTTGGTGGTATTTGCTTCAAAGTTCCACAATAACATTTCAGTGGTTCCAGCATCAGTTCCTATTAAGACACCATCATTGCCATTGGTTCCCGTAAGAGAATGAGTAAAATGCAAAGCAGAATAAGAAGCTGAACTATTCATATGAAGCAGAGAATTAGTAGGCGCTGTAATTCCAATTCCTATCGAAGTCCCGTCATCATAGACCAAAGAATTTCCTCCGGCTGTTGCTCCCGTGAATTTGACAAGATAGTTTGTTGTACCACTAATATTTGCTGAACCCGCAGCACCGGTGGCTCCGGTTGCGCCTGTAGAACCCGTAGCACCAGTGACTCCAGCTGTTCCGGTTGCGCCTGTAGAACCCGTAGCACCGGTCGCGCCCGCTGCACCGGTTGCACCTGTCGGACCTGTTGCTCCTTGCGCTCCCTGAGCTCCGGTTGGTCCTGTTGCACCGGTCGCTCCGGTATTACCTTGTGTACCTGCCGGACCTGTTGGTCCAGTTGGTCCAGTTGCTCCGGTTGGTCCCGCAGGACCGCTGCCACTCGAAACTGCATAAAATGCATAAGGAACGCTAAGCAATTGTGATTCTCCCATATTGGTGAAGGTGTTTCCTCCGGCAGGGTCGAGCTCAACCTTAAGCCATTTATCTCCTGTGCTCCATGTGATGGTTGAAAAATTTCCGCTCACGGCATTTTGCATTCCGAGTTTGATGGTAAACAAACCGAAAAGGTTCGTGGTAACCGTATCGGTTTCCACATAAAGCGGTGTTCCTGCTGCTCCCTGCTCAATGGTTAGCCGGACAGTGATGGTTTGGGAAACAAGCGCATCTCCCGCCACATCGCGGGCTATTGCCTGGTAGTTGATGCCCTGGGGAATTTGTGCGGAAACAAAATTTTCAGGGCCTAATAATAGTGCCATAATTCCAGCGGAAATAAGAAGTTTTGTTTTCATGTGTTAATATTTGAGAAGAGAATAATTTATTATTTGTTTTCGAGAGTTTCTATTCTTGATTTTAAAATATCAATTAATTGCTGCTGCTGACTAAGGACTTGTTCAAGTTGCTGCTGCTTATAGTCAATTGCTTTTATCCCAATGGTATTTAATCCGAGCACCTCACTCAAGCTGTATGTAAGCTTTCCTTCCATCTCTTTAACCTTGCAATCTTTCATTACGATAACCGCTTCTTTAGGCAATGATTGAGCTAAAAATCCAATATGCTTTTGTTCCCTGTAACGCTTTCCGGGAGTTGAAGAAGTGTTTGATTCATAGTTGTAATAATAGGTCGCGCTCTCAATGTTCCTTATTTTTTCGAGATAAGTTTCAAATTCACTTTCGCCAATGGTATGAATATCGCGCTTAAGGGAGGCATCACTAGATACTGTAAATGCGGCAGCATTAATGGTCCCGTAAATTACTCCAGTGGTATCATATACCCCCAATGTGTTCAATCCGTCAATGCCGAAGATGAGACCGTTTCCGTTAGGAGCAATAAACCCAGCAGAGGGGAAATTTCCTACGCTTACTACTCCGATGACTAATGGCTGGTCAGAAATATTAAATGACGGATAATTATAACGCAGGTTGGTTCTGCCTACTACATGAAGTGTAGTGGCAGGCACAGCCGTACCTATACCAACATTGGTTCCATTATCATATACTTGTGAGTTAGCTCCTGTGGTTGCGGCAGTGAATTTGACTAAATAATTTGTTGTTCCGTTAATGTTTGCAGCACCTGTGGCGCCTGTGGCACCGGTCGGACCGGGAGCTCCGTTAGCACCCGTAGCACCGGTAGCTCCTGTCACGCCAGTTGAACCCGTAGCACCGGTCGAACCCGTTGCTCCATTCGTACCTGTGGCACCTGTGGCACCTGTAGGTCCTGTCGGACCGGTTGCTCCCGTAGGTCCGCCACCGCCTGATAAAGCATAAAGCGCATAAGGCACGGCAAGAAATTTCGATTCGCCCATGTTAGTATAGGTTGTGTTGGCTCCTGTCGGGTCCATTTCAACTTTGAGAAACAGATTGGGCTGATTCCAGTTAAGTGAATTGTAGTTTCCCGAAATGATAAAACCGGTTCCAATCTGAAGAGTGAACAGACCGAACTGATTGGTGGAAACATTATGGAGTTCGCTGTAAATCACCGGTCCGCCTGAACCTTGTTCAATGTAAAGGCGGATGTTGATGGGCTGGTTAATCAGAACATTTCCGGACGCATTGCGCGCCACTGCCTGGTAGTTGATGTTATTGGTGACCTGTGCATAAATAGTTTCGGAGCACAGTGCGGTTAATAGCATAGCCGCAAAACACGCAGTAATTGTTTTCATGTTTAATATGATTTAAGAATAAATAAATAAAAATGCGGGGATTTAATAAATGAGGTTAAGCTTAGAGTAGTTTTTGAATTGTTCTCCGGAGCGGAGGTCGGTGAAAACAATTTCGAGCAAATAGATGCCAACGATTTGATGAGTTAAATCAAGAGGGAACGTGGCATTGCCGCGAAAGATTTTTTTGTCTGATGCAATCACAAGTTTCCCAAGCATGTCATATACGGAATAGGTCATGGAGTAATCTTTCGGTGTTTTAATGGTGATATAAAAATTTCCGTTACCCGGATTCGGAAAAACACTCATCGAAAAATTCTGCGGGTCAACAGACGGAACAAACACATTGAAATCACTCGGCTGCTGAAATCCCTGCGTGAGAAAATTATTTAATGAAGACAAAGTTGTAACGGCTGCAAGTTCGCCAACGGTGTATGAAAGCATTCCTGCTGAGTTAGAAAAAAATCCGCCAGAGGAGGCAATAACATTAGGTCTTAGCTGGTCGTTGGTTTGTGCCTGGGCTGCCATTGCAGCAAGGAGGAGAACAAGGGAGTAAATTTTTTTCATGGTTTAATAATTTTTGGTGTATAAGAATGCTTCAAAGATAATGCATAAAGGATTGTCTTTGCAAATTCAATTTAAGGTAACCTAAGTTGCACGCCTGATGCGATTAGTTGCACCGCTGGTTGAAAAAAATGTCCCCCCGATGCGACTGGGGGCACCGCTGGTCAGAAAAGATGTCCCCCTGATGCGACCGGATGTACCGCTGGCGCAAGCAGATGTACCCCCGATGCCATCAGATGTACATCTGGCGCCACCAGATGTATGGTTTTTTTGATAAAATACCTGTTTTAAGCATTTCGAGCTTCCGAATGGGCAAACAAGACATTATATTGATGCTGTTTGAATTTGCAAGAAAAAAGGTAGCAGTTGGCAATCCCGCATGTGCGCATAGGCGTCAACCTAATTTTAATTTTTCAATAAAGTTCAATCTATCCTTTCGTTTGTCGTAAGCGCAGTAGCGGAGTAACTCGGGGGTTAAAGTTCTGAAATTTTTTTCAAGGAACACGTTGAAGTT
>DATDOJ010000155.1:0-9740 GCA_035293345.1 Bacteroidia bacterium | reverse complement strand
CTTGTTGTTGGCTGAGAAATTTTTCCATCCCGTTTTTTCCTTGTGTATACGAGCGGAAAAATGTGTTACTTTTATTTTCTCAAAATTTATTTCAACATGCTATGGTTGAATAAATCGGAAATCTATTTAAGAGAGGTATAAAATCATCAATGTGATATTTAATTACCTCAGTATTATTTTTTGCCCCAGTTATTTTATAACATTTACCTAAAATCGAAATTACCTGCTCTTTGGTTATTCCAAGTTGTATTCCCTTCTCTGTTCTAAACGATTTTGTCTTCAAGATTCTAGCACTGTCCGTTTCTGAATATGCTTGAACATTAAACTCCGCAAATTCATTTGCATATCCCCCTGGATGAAAATAAAGTGTCAATGTTTGCTTCTTGTCATTAGTGCAATACTTCAAATGAGGTAATCCATCTTTAAGTTCAATCAGAGTTGGCATTATTCCAACCTGCTTAAGAGAACTGATAGTATCATTAAGAATAATGTCAAACACTGAAGTGTCAGGGTTTGAAAGTTGACATCCTGATGACTGTCCAAATAGTGCTGGAGCAGACACTAAAAAAATTGCTGTTAAAATCTTATTCATTTCCTACTTCCTCTCAAAACCTCAAATGTTTCACCGTAAGTCCGTTATTGATAAGTTCGTTGAGCGAGTCAATGCCGATGCGGAGATGTGATGAAACAAAATGTTTGGTGACTTTCAAATCGCTTGCTGCTGTCTTCACTCCTTCGGGAATCATGGGCTGGTCGCTAACGAGTAGCAGCGCCCCGCTTGGGATTTGGTTTGCAAAACCTGTGATGAATATGGTAGCTGTTTCCATATCAATTGCCATGGCGCGAATCTTAATCAGATATTTTTTGAAGTCCCCATCGTGTTCCCAAACCCTGCGGTTGGTGGAATAAACAGTTCCCGTCCAGTAATCCTTTTTGTGATTGCGAATGGTGGTTGACACCGCCTTCTGCAATGAGAACGCAGGCAGGGCTGGAACTTCGGGCGGGTAATAATCATTGGAAGTTCCTTCACCGCGGATGGCGGCAATGGGAAGAATCAAATCACCGAGACGGTTTTTCTTTTTCAGACCTCCGCACTTGCCGAGGAACAAACATGCTTTGGGAGAAATGGCGCTGAGCAAATCCATGACCGTTGCCGCGCTTGCGCTTCCCATCCCGAAATTGATGATGGTAATTCCGTCAGAAGTTGCGTTGGGCATGGGTTTATCAGCGCCAACCACTTTCACCTTGTTCCACTTCGCAAACAACTCAACATAATTCTGAAAGTTAGTGAGCAAAATATACTTACCAAATTTATCAAGCGTGGTTCCCGTATAACGGGGAAGCCAGTTCCTTACGATTTCGTTTTTTGTTTTCATTTTTTCTCCGAACTCCGAACTATTTACTCTTAACTCATTTCATACTTTAGCGCAATGCAGTCCCTTAACTTTCCCGATTACAATTTTCGGGTGCGCCAAAACGCATCCGGTCAAAGTTCTGAAATTTTTGATATTGTCCGTAAGAAATTTGTTGCGCTCACGCCTGAAGAATGGGTGCGGCAGCATTTGCTGCACTTTCTGATTACTCTAAAAAAATATCCCGCCTCCCTCCTGTCAGTTGAAAAGGAACTCTCTGTTGCCGGAATAAAAAAGAGAACGGATGTTGTTGTCTATTCGCGTAATGCCGAGCCGCTGTTGATTGCAGAATGTAAATCGCCTGATGTGCCGTTGAATCAAAATGTATTCGACCAGGCGGCACGCTATAACCTTCCGCTCAACGTTTCGTGGCTGCTGCTGACGAATGGATTGGTTCATTACTGCTGCAGGATTAATTCAGGCGAAAAGAAGTATGAGTTGGTCGGGGAGATTCCGGAGTATGAAAAATTAGTTCAAAGTACGCTTCAAAGAGAAAATTAATTTTGCTGAAAATGATTTCTGTTAAAAATATAATTGCTGCTGCAGTTTCCGTTTTGATTTTTCAAAGCTGCTCACACACGGAAAAAAATATTCCGAAAGAAATCATTTCACCCGATTCGATGGTGGCAATTATGGTTGATGTTCATCTTGCCGAGGCAGCGGCAAACGTGAACCGCATTAATGATTCACAGCGTTTCAGTGCCGGTGAATTATATCCGCTTATCTTCAAAACGCATCACATTGACAGCGCCACGTTCAGAAAAAGTTTTGACTACTACCTGAATCATCCGGATAAGTTCAACAGGATTTACGAGCAGGTGATTGCTGAGTTGAGCAAGAGGGAAAGCGAAACGAATGTGAAGTGAGGAGGGATTGATTCACTTCAGACAGCTTTATCACCTGATTAATTCCACAAACCCCGTGAACGTTTGCATCTCGCTGTAGTTGTTTATGTAATGACAGATGTAATAGTAAACACCGTCAGGCACATCCCTGCCTGCATTATTTTTTCCGTCCCATTTCAAAATGCTTCCGCTAAGCTGGCGAACCAGTTCGCCCCAGCGGTTGTAAATATCCATGTCAATAGGAGCAGCGCCTTCGAATGTGATGTAGAACTCGTCATTGTATCCGTCATTATTGGGAGTGAATACATTTGGAACAACCGGGTCGCAGGAACTAACAGTAATTTCCACTGAGTCGGATGTGCTGCAGTCGGGATTGTTGGTGGCGGTGAGAATATATGTTCCGCTTACAGAAACTATAAGCGAGCGAACAGTTTCTCCCGTGTTCCAGTTGTACAGGTCAAATCCGGCCGGTGCCGCAAGCGCAATCTGCCTGCCTTTGCAGAAAGTTGTGTCGTTGCCTAAATCAAAAACAGGATATGGAATAACGGTGAGTAAAACAGAATCCACTGCCGATGCACAGCCGTTTATTGAAACGCTCACATGATAATAACCATTCAAAGATGTGTCGGAATTCAGGATATTGTTTTGCCAGATTGAAGAAGTAAAATTATTCGGTCCCGTCCATTGATACGCGGCACCTGTAAGCAGAGAAGCGGAGAACACCAGCGTATTTCCCGCACACACAGGTGAATTTGCATTGATGCTGAAAACCGGTAACCCGAAAACCTGGATGCTGATTGAAGAACTGCTGCTGCAACCGTTTAAAGTTGTGGTAACCGTGTAAATACCGTTGTGTGAATTATCCGCAGGGCCGATGCTGATACTTACTGATGATGACTGAAAATTATTGGGACCTGTCCATGTGATGCTGCCTGAAGTATTTGTAACAGTAAGTTGAATGGTTTGCCCTTCACAGTAGATAGAATCACCTGACAATATGGGGGAGGGAGGCAACGGGTTAATTATAACAACGAGAGAATTTGCTGCACTTATGCATCCATTTTCGGTAAGTTGCAATGAATAAGTTCCTGCATGTGCAATGGTTGCATTTGGTATTACCGGGTTTTGAGCCGATGACACAAAACTGTTTGGTCCAGTCCATGAATAGCTTGCACCGGAAACAAAATTGGTGAAGAGAAATAAAGTATCTCCTTCGCACAAAGGAGCATTAGAGGAAACTGCCGGAGCCGGAGGCAACGGAAAAACGAATACGGTGAACGTATCCTGTGCGCTCATGCATCCATTGGAATCTGTCAAAGCAATATAAAAAACAGTAGTGTCCGTAAGCGATGATGTGAGATAAACATTACCTGTGTAAAGAGAATCCCCGTTGCTGCTGTACCATGTAAGCACTCCTGAAACGCTTTGTGAAAACAAAACACTGATTCCATAACAAACGGTTGTATCATTGACTGATGGCGGTATAGGTTCGGGCAGTTGTGAAACTGAAATCTGCTGGCTCGTGTCCGCACAGCCAAACTGGTCAATACCAATCAGAACAAATGTTCCTGTATCGCTTACGATAATGGATGAAGTTGTATCACCTGTGGGAGCCCAGAAATAGCTGCTCAGATTAATTGAAGAAGTCAATGTCACATCCGTTCCGGGGCAATGCGGATTATTACCTGAGATGTTTATCGAAATATTTTGCTGCGGATAAAACGAAATGAGAATTGAATCGGGCAAGCTGGTACAGTTGCTGTCTGATATTGTAACGGAATAATATCCTGTCAAACTCGTGTCGGTAAGTACAAGTGAAATGCTGTCGGTAGTTGCCTGGAAATTATTCGGGCCTGTCCATGAGCAGGTGAAACCGGGCAGAAGATTCACATAAAGAACAAGAGTGTCATTGATACAATATAAACTATCTCCATAAATCGGAGGAGGAAGGGAAAGAGGATTAACAAAAATATTTACAGGCACGCGGATACTTTCACAAAGCGTATCCGAATTAGTCACATAGAGAGTTGTTGTGCTGTCAATTACCGGTGTCTGATAGCTGTTTCCTGTGAACAGGGGAACAGATGCCGATTGCGAATCGTACCATCGGATTGTGCCGCTGCCCGATGCCGACAACAGAACCGACTGGCCTGCACAAATCAAAGTATCCGTCACAACCGGTGGTGGCGGATTAGAAATAGAATCAACAACAATAGTATCACCGGCTGAACATCCATTGAAATCCATGACCTGCAGAATATATGTTCCGGGCATTGTAGCTATAATAAATTCACCATTCAGATTTCCGGGCAGCCACGTATACGATGCCATGCCGGTAGGTCCTTGAAGAATCACAGAGTCACCCGGACAAATCTGCGAGGGTCCGTTAGCTGTTATTTGTGCATTTACAGTTGACGCTGTCACAATAATTGAAACCGTATCAGTTATGTTACACGCAGTAATCTGGCACGAATAAGTTCCGGGCGCATAAACGACTTGTGTCAACCCGCTGCCGCTTAGCGGAGGCAGCCATTGTATTCCGGTTGAATCCCACTCTGATACAGTGATGGTCACAGAATCGCCCGGGCATAAAACAGAATTCGGAAATGCTGTAAGCGTTGGCGTGCTGTATTCACGCAACTCGACTGTCTCTGAAACAAGATGGCATCCTGTGGAATCTGTAAATGTATAATGATACAATCCCGGTGTGGAAACATAGATGGACTGTGACGTTCCTATCGGAGTCGGCAGCGAGCCATACCAGACATAGTTACTTCCGTTCTCAGCAATAAGCAATACAGAATCGTTCGGACAAATAATACCGTTTGAAGGAATCATGGTTACCGTTGGTGGCGGGCTTGACTGCAAATCAAATGTAATGGTATCTCCATTGGTGCAGCCGGTGATAGAATCGGTTACAGAATATGTCGCAGTAAAAGTTCCGGGCTGAACTGCAAAAACATTTGTTGAATCGGACGAAACGGAAAACGGTAACGGTCCTGTTATGCTTGAGTAATGATACCCGCTGCTCAATGTCAGAGTAGCAGTATCACCGGGACAGAAAAATTGCGGACCTCCCCATTGTGCATTGGCAGGCGGCAACGGGTTCACAAGCAAATAAAAGTTTCGTACGACTATTGCATAGGGTGTGCCGAAAACAGGGTCAATGATAGTTACTGTCACACTGCAGTTGCCCGATGTGTAGCCATGAAATAACTGACGATGTTCTATAAATGTTGTCGGGAATGAATGATAATAATGAAACCCGAATCCTCCCGATAGCTGCCAGTTTGCATAGGCAATGATATTGGCAACGATATTCCCATTCGCCCACATTGTGCTGTCTGTTAAAACCATTTCGAAGTGGTCGCCATAGCAAATTTCAACTGTGTCGGTTGCATCAGACAAAGAATCAGTAAAATGAATTTCGGGAACAAAATTTCCGGGACACCATCCTGTTGAGAAGTAGGCAATCATGACATAAACACAGGTTGAAGAAGAACAGTTACCGTCAGGCGAAACGACTACAAAAGAAAAATATCCTGTGTCTGCGACCATGATTGTATCGGAATAAATATTTCCGCTTGGCGTTGACCAGTAAGATGAATATCCCGGGGGAACATTACTCCCGATAAGATATGCCGTATCCGGATAAACAATTACCATTTTCTGAAGACAGTTATATATAGGAATGGCTGAGTTCATGAATCCGCCAACATTAGAAATCATGGGTGGTGAAGGCGTGGGATAAATCACTACATAAACAGAATCCGTCACAGAGTTTAGGCAATGGTCTTTCCGCTGCAAGGTCAGAGAATACCATCCGGTTGAATACACATAGGTAGTATCTCTTGTTCCGCCATTTGACCACAGATAAGTATACTCAGGACCGATTACACCATCTCTGCCTGTTCTTCTCGATGTAAACAGCAATACCCTGTCACAACCTACAATAGTATCCTGGTTGTTGTTTATATATGGAACCAAAGTATCACGCACACAATTAGTATCCATGCGGTCATAATAATCATAAAGGTTTCTGAGCGTATCAACAGGACGCGCAGAAAAAATATCCTTAAATCCTTCCGATGAAACGCTGATGTACCTGTCGTAATTCAGTGAGCTGCAATATGTGCTGAACTGATTTGGTCCATAGGAAGAAGAATCGTGATTGGAAATATTAAATGAAAAATTATTTCCGCGCGGAACATTGAAGTTTCTCTCATAGCTTCCTGCAATCACGGGATTATTGTCGTCTATCACCGAAATAGCTGAACAATAATCATCTCTCGGTCCCGCAAAATGCCTTTGCCACACCCGCTGTCCCGATGAAGAATATTTTGCCGTAAAAACATCCCGCGCACCTACACTGTAAAATATTGCTGAATCATAGAGAGCCGAATAATCAGTGAACCTGCACTTGAAAGTGCCGGTTATATATGGGTTACCTGACGTATCCGCTGCCACATCAAGCGATGAAATCTGGCTTACTGAACCTTCACTCTTTCCCCAAACAACACCTCCTGAATGACTTACTTTCACCAGGAAAATTTTATTCGGATTGGGATTGGTTAAGATAACCGGTGGTGAGTTTTGAATATTGAGCTGCCCCAGATAATCCCCCGTGATATAAACACCACCCGCAGAGTTTGTGATACTGTACGCAGTAACGTATGAAGCAAGCAACCGTTTGAACCAGACATCCTGGCCTGATGAATCAAACTTTAAAATGAAACCGATGTTATATCCTGTGTTGTAGTACCAATTGCTGAAATGCAGTGTGTCGGAAAACTGTCCGGTGAGATAGACATTACACGAGTCATCTGAAGCAACAGCAAGACCTCGTGAATCAAATTTTGCCGCGCCTTGCTTCACCCAGATGAAACTTCCTGCACTGTTGAGCTTAAGCAAAAAGATGTCGTATGAGGGGAGATTATTATTCGGGTTTATCGTGCTGTAAAGCGTTGTGCTTCCAAAGGTGACAGTGTCTTTAAACTGACCTGTCACAATGATATTGTTTGCGCGGTCTATGGTGAGTCCAAGTGCGAGTTCGATGTTGTCACCGCCAAATCGCTGTGCCCAGAGAAAACTTCCTGACGGGTTAAGTTTTGCAACGAATATATCCTCCGTATTACTGACTGATGTAAGCTGAATGCTTCCGAATGTTGCCGTCCCGCTGAAGTACCCACACACATATATATTTCCGGCAGCATCACTGCCAATGGAAGTTGCGCGGTCAGAATTGTTTCCTCCTGCTTTGACAGCCCACATTACATTCCCTGATGCATTTTGCTTCATCACAAAAATGTCGCCTCCGCCTGACGAAGCCAAAACAGTTGTATCAAACCGGGCGTAAAGGGAAAAATAGCCGGTGGTATAAATATTTCCGCTAAGGTCAATCGTATTGGCTAACGCTTCATCGTTGCCATTGCTGCCGGCTCTCCATAAAAAATTACTTTGGCTGTATGTCCACGAACAAGCGCAGGCAAAAATCAACAAGAGAAAAAATTTCTTAAAACAGGTAGAAAGCATTTTGTTGATTTGAGTGAACAACTCTTCCGAACGGCTTTTCTTTCAGCACTCAATATTACCTGCTTGCGTTTACATTTCCAAATAATATTTTAATTGTTTTGAAATGAAGAAGTATTGAGGTTTCTCCCGCTATGGTTTCGTACGAAAACGCAAAATCAAAAGCCCACCGTTTTATCAGTAGACCTTGAATGTTATAACGTGAAGCTTTATTTCTATAGCATCATGTCAGAATCAGTCATCATAAACACCCACGTTGCAGCAGCGTCTCCGGCAAACCGCCTTCCGGAAAGAACCAGGCGAAGAATGACTTGCGGAACGGGAGCTGAAAGGTGCGTTGGGAAAAGCGTCCTGCTTCCGAAAATATTTATCTTTTCTTAATCTTCAGCAGGCAAGCTGTTTTTTATTAAAATGAAAGGTTTTGTCTTAAAAGCGAACTTGGAAATACTACTTGACAAGTTGGCAATATCTATTTCCAGGTTAGAAATACGAATTTCCAAGTTGGAAATATCTATTTCCAAGTTAGAAATACTTATTTCCAAGTTAGAAATACTTATTTCCAAGTTAGAAATACTTATTTCCATGTTAGAAATACCTATTCCCAAGTTAGAAATACGAATTGCCAAGTTGGAAATACCTATTTCCAGGTTAGAAATACCTATTTCCAAGTTAGAAATACTTATTTCCAGGTTAGAAATACCTATTTCCAGGTTAGAAATACGAATTGCCAAGTTAGAAATACTTATTTCCAAGTTAGAAATTCATATAACCAAACGCACCTGTTACCTTAATCACAGAAACAGAAAAAGGCAAAGTTAAATTTGAATTAGGGGAAGATGCAATATTGGTGTTGAGAATAATTCGTTGGGTGGAAACAAAAAGTATGGGCGAGGGCAGGCGGGTATCTATTCACGAACTTGTTAAGTTTGTTCACGAAATCCAAAAGTTTATCTATACAAAAAAGGAAATGGAGCAACGCTATACCAAACAGACAATATCAAAACTACTGAGCACGCTTTTTGTCCAAGCTACTATACAAGGACATTGGGAACGTCAGGACGCGGTTGATTCGTATGAATATTCTGCCCGCCATCTTGAAACATTTATTCCCGTTGGCGCATTAAAACGTTGGAGAAACTATTTCAAACGGAGTGCTTGATTCTACTCGCATGGTAAAGCTAACACAATTAGGAGGAACAGGAATTGGTTCTTTAAACATGAAAACTTTAGAGACAGCATTTTCATCTCCATCATTAAAAAAAACAGAAGAAGGAGGATTTACAGGAACTATCTCTGTTTTATTTGTTCCTTTAATTTCTTGCACGACATTAAAAGTAATCCATAGCGTCATTTCTGATTTTTCATCAAACCCTTTTCCGTTCTTGAATCTCCAGTTTTTTAAATGCAGTTCTTTTCTATTTAAACTTCCAATAGTATGCTCAGGATTTTCATTTGTGAATGTTGGCATAAATAAACTTTTTTCAAAACTACAATTCTGTGATTTCAATACCACATGCTCTGTGAATAAGATACGAACACGTTTCTGTGATTAAGGTAACAGGTGCGTAACCAAATTGATATTTCCAAATTTCAAATCAGAATTGTCTGATTTGATGTTGGTGTTTCCAATTGCCAAGCCAGATATTTTTATTTCCGGGTTAGCATTTCCAAATTCCAAATTAGCTTATCCAATTTCCAGGTTAGGAATTCCAATAACCAAGTTAGTATTTCCAACAGTCGTTTTGATATTTTCAATTTTTAAATATTTTAATTGCCTTAAAAAGAAAAAATGTTGGAGCAACTTCCTCTTCGCTTTATACCAATGCTGATTGAAAATACGTAAGATTGACAATTGACAGTTAATAAAATTTGTGACGTATTAATAAGAATAGGAAAGATAAAACGTAAGAACGGGGTAACAGATGGAATCCTTTCTTACACCACAACAAGTCAT
>DATDOJ010000154.1:0-29063 GCA_035293345.1 Bacteroidia bacterium | reverse complement strand
TACATCCCTTTCCATTCAGACCTTGCAACAGTTGGACAAGAGGCAGGTTGGCTTTATCAGGACTTAATTATTTGGGACCAAACAGGGCAACGCAGATTAGAGCCGTTAGGTTATCCGAGTGTGATGTATGTAAATCAAAACTGCTCCTTTATTTTAGTGTTTAGAAAAATCAAAAAAAGAAAAATCTAACTTTGTAAAATTATGAATGAACTATTAGTTGAATGGACTTTACTCCGTGAACAAGGTTACTTGAATAAGTGTCTTGGACTTGATGTAAAGAAAAAAATTCTCCAACAGTATTCAACTGAATATGGAAGAATTGATTTCGCTCATGAATTAAATGATGGTTCAATCGCAATTACAGAATTAGAAACTGTTGTAGACAACAAAGCAAAATTAGAATATTGCCAGCTTCAAACATTGGAGTATTCAAAAATTGCTTTCACCTCCAAAGAGCAACCTCAAATAATAATTTTGATAGCAGATGAGACACCTGAAAGATTCAAAAAACAATTAAAAACATTTTCAGCAGAGAATAATTTTCTTTTCAAGACCTATTCGCTTTCTCTTGTAAATAATTTTTACAAGCAACTCATTGAAGATGCAATAAGAAATTCAGGAATTCCATTAGTAAAACCTGTTGCTAATAATTTCACGCATCTTTCTTGTCTCAACAGATTTATTCTTCCATTTTACGATTTAGAAAAAGATGAATTAAAACGAGAAGATTTCATAGACTATTTTGATTTGAAGTCAGACAGAGCGGACAGTCATTTCAAAGTTCATAAGCAAATGAGCGAATACTTTGAATTGATTGAAGATACATCACCTTCTTTGAAATTTTCAAAAGTTCGATTAACAGAATATGGTAAAAGATTTCGGGATAATCTTAATTATGAATTCGCAATTGTAAAAAATTATTCCAAAGCGGGAGTTAAAAGAATTGAATTAAGCATTGAACAAAAAAGAATTCTTCTTGAAAGTTTAATGAATGGAAATATTGGAGATCTAAAAGGCAAAGTGAATATTCTTTACTTCTTACGTTTTGTTCATTTAACAGAAGGTGTTTGGGTTCCAAGAGGAAGAAATCTTGATAAACAGAAAGTAGAATTTGCGAATAGTTTTCTGGGAGCAAATTATACGCAAGGCACAATTTCAAATTGGCTTAATTTCATTTGCACTCATTGCGAAGAATTGGATTTGGTTGAAAGAATTAAAACGAATTCAGAAAATGATAGAGCGATTTTGTCAACTCTTGGTTCAAGAGTTTTAGGTTTCATTGAAATGGATTTACATTTAAAAAGAGAAAGAGCACAAATACCTTTACAACTATGAAAAAGTTTTACATCACAGACGAAGAAAGAAGTCTGATAACATTAACTCCACAGAATGAATGTTGGATATGTGATTTGTTTTCCAACAATGTTAATAAAGACAAAAGAGGATTTTTCATTCCGAAAAAAATATTTCAAGATATTGGTTTGATTGAACATTTGCAGCAGATTGTCAATCGCAGCATCATGCAGTAGATTGTCCTAAGTTCCGTAGGAACGTTCTGTTTGTAGTAAATAAATATAGAACATCAATTTAGCTCCGTAGGAGCGACCTGAAATATGCCAAACACCTATTCACAAATTTACATTCAGATTATCTTTGCTGTAAAAGGAAGACAAAATCTAATATCAAATAAAAACCGGGAAGAATTACATAAATACATAACAGGCATTGTTCAAAAACGTGAACAAAAAATGTTATCAATCTTCTGTATGCCCGACCATACACATCTTTTAGTGGGATTAAAACCGTCTATCGCAATTTCTGATTTAGTTAGAGACATCAAAGCCGGCTCTTCCAAATTCATAAGTGACAATCGCTGGGTAAAAGGGAAATTCAATTGGCAGGAAGGTTTTGGAGCATTCTCTTATTCAAGAAGCCAAATTGATACTGTAATCAAATACATTTTAAATCAGGAAGCGCATCATAAGAAAAAAACCTTTAGAGAAGAATATATTGACTTTCTAAAGAAATTTGAAATTGAATACGATGAAAAATATTTGTTTGAGTGGATAGAATAAAACAGGTTGCTCCTACGGAGCTAAAAAAATTATTCTCACTACTACTACTACAAACAGTTAGCTCCGATGGAGCTAAATTGATTTGAGTAATTTTCTTTCAGAAAATTTCTTCACTCTCAATAAAGCATTGCGGACAGTTTTCAAATTCTCAAAGCAATTACACATCACCGACTCAGAAGGAGAAATAAGAATAAAATTTATTTGGAAAAAATTTAGTGTAGCTAATGACTTCACAAAGTTCCCTGCAATAACTCCAATCCAAAATAGAACTTTGTTTGACGAATATGATGTTACATACATCAGCGTTCACAATGTTTTGCGTGAGAACGGTTACAAACTTATTGCAGTCAGTTATCCTGGAGCACAAGGTGACAGAGTTATATTAGCAGAAGCGGGAACAGGACGAAGGCAACAACGCAGATATATTGACATCATTTCTTTTCTTCCGAAAAGTCATACTGCGTTGCAAGAGAACAAAGGGAAATTTTCGCCTGCTTCAATTCAACATGAAATAAAAGAACTTGCGAAATATAAATCGGACAAAGCATACAAAACATCAATAGAAAAGTTTGTAACCCGATTTGAGAAATCTGCTCCGCAGATTTTCAAAATCGGTGTTGGCTTTTGGGCAAATAGCAACTTCACTATTCAGCACATTCAGAAGTTGGAAATTGATAAGCTGGACTATTTCATTTTCATAAAGTCAGACCAAAAGAGTTGGAAAGTTTTCTGCACCGGGAAAACAAAACTCTTTACTGAAACAGAAGGCGAAGTTTCTTTGCCGAAAGTTTTTGAAGTGAAACAGGAAGAAGATAATCAACTTGCATTATTTATATCAGAGTAATATTATTCCCCGCTCCGCAGGTTTTGTAATCCTGCGGTTTCCGCTCCGCAGGTTTTGCAAACCTGCGGTAAACAAAAAAATAAAATCAATCCAATCATTGTCAGGTGTTCATTTCACCTGCCGGAATTGTTTCCATACCTTTGAAAGCGTCCCGATAAAATAGGGACACGACACTAATAATTAATATGCTTACAGTAGAATTAATCCCTGATTTTGAGAAAGAGGCCGAGGAATTGGGATATAAAAACGTAGATGATGAAAGTGAAGATTTTGAGGAAGTTTACTATGAACAAGGTATGGATTCAGTAACTCTGACTGTATCTCCGGGAAGTGAATTTGAAGTGCCGCTTTATTATAAAGGCAATATTGATAATAAGGAAGGTCTGTACGAAATAATTTCAGCTCATTCCGGCCGGATAGCATTTGAACAAGACAATGGAATTATTACCCTTTCACCGGCTGCCTTTGAATTTTCAGAGGACGGAAGAACTATAAAGGAGCTTCGCAAATTGTGGCAATGAACACCCCGCTCCGCAGGATTTGCAATCCTGCGGTTCCAAATCCAGCCAATCAAACCAATCATCATTAATCACAGTTCAAACCATGTGCTACAACCTCGAATACATTGAAAGACGCGGAGAAAAATATGCAGCCCGCTACAAAGATTCTTTGCCACCATCATGGAAAGTAAGTCAGGAATTAGAAGAACTGCCAACCTATTATTTCGTCAGCGGCTTTTCGCATCCAAAATTACCAATCGTTAAACACGATGGTATCTTCCCTTTCAGTTGGGGTTTAATTCCTTCTTGGGCAAGAGACACAAAGACAGCAGAAGAAATATCCGGCAAGACATTGAATGCAGTAGGAGAAACAGTATTCGAAAAACCATCTTTCAAAAAAAGCATAGCATCAAAAAGATGCCTGCTTGGCGTAAATGGTTTCTATGAATGGCGCGACCTCAACAAAGTAAAATATCCCTACCTCATCCACGCCACCGATAACGAACTCTTTTCCCTCGGCTGCATTTATGAAACATGGTTAGACAAATCCACCGGAGAAATCCACAACACATTCAGCATCCTCACCACACCCGCCAATCCAATGATGGAAATAATTCACAACATCAAAAAGCGCATGCCGTTAATCATCGCCCCACAGGATGAACCCAGATGGATTGACCCCTCGCTCAAACCCGATGAAATCAAAGCCATGATTAAATCCTTTCCCGAAAATCAAATGAGTGCCTTCACCGTTTCGCGCAACGCCAACAGCGCAAAGAACAATCGTAATGTTCCTCAAATTATTGAACAAATAAATTATCCTGAATTAAACTGATGAGAAGAATTAAAGTGCCCATTGATATTAAGGTAATCCATTCCCGCTCCGCAGGATTTGTAATCAGTACTGTTCAAAACATGAATATATCTTTGAAATCTTTACAAATATATCGCTCCTACGGAGCTAAGAAAGGTTTTGGGATATTTATTTCTACCAATATTTTACTCCTACGGAGTAATGTCTGCTCTGAAATCTAAGCCCTGTAAGGGCTACATATTGGTAGAAATGATTACACAAGCACGCTGAAACCCCGTAGGGGTGATATGTTTGTCAGGTTTTGAACAGTACTGATTTGTAATCCTGTGGAAGAAAAAAATATAATGTGAAAGCGCAGGATTACAAATCTCTAGTGTTCGAAACATGAAAATGTGTTTGACATATCCCGCTCCGCAGGATATGTCATCCTGCGGTTTGCTTTTTCAATCTGTGTTAATTAACGTAAGTTGCTACCTAAGATGAGATTCCTCATTACGCTTCGCTTCATTCGGAATGACAGTTTCGCACAGGGAGAAATTATTGCGATTTCGGGCGCATGCCCGAAATCGCTTTGCCTTCCTCCAACACTAATGTCATTCCGAACGCAGTGAGGAATCTCTCTTTTCATAGGTAGCAACTTACGTTAATTAGTGTAATCTGTGGCAACCTTTTTCTTTCAATCCCGCCAATCATCCTAATCTGTTTAATCCCGCCTGTCCCGTTTTTCAGCGGGAGTTCAGACAATGAACAACCAATAACATGTCGCCCCGGTGCCTGTCCCGATATTTATCGGGAGGGCTTCTTAAATTTTGGTGGTGTCATTTTACTACCAACATTTAGCTCCTCACGGAGCTAAAACATAATCTGCACATCTGCGGCTACTTTTTATTTTTTCTTTTTCAATCCCACCAATCATCCTAATCATCATTAATCACAGTTCAGACAACCACCTCCCCAATCCCTGTCTGCCGGTAATTAGAGTGCGCCAACATCTCCTTTTCTTTTCAAATTCCCAATCGTAAAACCCCGGGCAGTTAACGTAAACGCCCGAACACATTTCTAAACAGCCCGAGAGGTCATCGAAAACGCCCGAACACATTTCTAAACAGCCCGAGAGGTCATCGTAATCGCCCGAACTCATATCTAAATAGCCCGAGAGGTCATCGTAATAGCCCGAACACATATCTAAACAGCCCGAGAGGTCATCGTAATCGCCCGAACACATATCTGAAAAGCCAGAGAGGTCATCGTAATCGCCCGAACTCATTCCTAAAACATACGGGAAATAATCTTAATCGCCTGAACACATTTCTAAAAAGCCCCGGAGGTCATCGTAATCACCCGAACTGATTTCTAAATCATCCTTGGAAATTCTTTTCTCATCAGTTCTATTTCCTGTTTACCAATAATCATTCCCCTTTTTACCCTATTATCTTTCTGTTATCTCATAATTTAAAGCGGTTTAATAAAAATATCCTTCAATCAACAATTCAATAAATCAATAATTCAACAATTAATTTTCTAACCCTTAAACTTTTATTCCCATGACCTCCCAACAAGAATCCATCTTCAACATGTTTCGCTCCACCAATCAGGTCGGGCTCGATAACGGTCCGTTTGTATTAACCGTTCCCGCTATGGGTACGGCATTTACTGACCTCGGCAGCCGTATCTCTTTAATCTCCGGTCTTGCCTCTTTGCAGACGGCAGTCATCAGCGGTATTGCAGTTGATAAAGCCGATTTGAAAGAAACCATGGCGCGTCTCACGTTTAATTACTCTGGTCCAGGTCGCGCCTGGGCTGCACAAAATAATGATGACACAAACTACAATGCACTCAACGTTTCTGAATCAAAAATAAAAAATTTCGCTGATGATTTAGCCGGTCCCGTTTGTAGAAACATCTATTCCATTCTTTTTGCAAACGCTGCTGTCTTGGTTCCTTTCGGTTTAACTCCGGCTATGCTCAACGAACTCAATACAACCATCAATGACTATGTTGCAATTGTTCCCTTGCCGAATAATGCCATCAACAATCGTCAGACCTATACAACCAACATTGATAACGCGCTGAAAGACGGTTCAGAATTTCTCGAACGCGTGCTCGATAACATCGTACGCGGTCAAATCAACAACAACGCTGACTTTGTTTCAAATTATTTCAATGGTCGCGTCATCAACGACCCGCCTGTGCATTCCACTACTTTTAAAATCAACGTTCTTGAGGCAACAGTCAATACACCTTTGCTTGGAGCAAGAGCCGAAGCAGTCGGAACCACCAAAGTTGCATTCGCGGATGTAAACGGTTTTTGTGAATTAAAACAATTCCCCAAAGACACCTACACCATACTCGTCACTCTCCCCGGCTTCAACCCCGAACAGCAAATCGTCCCCATCGGTCTCGGTGAAACCAAAGAATTAACCTTCCATCTCACAAGAGTATAAAGGAAAAGCAAACAAGCATCTGAAAATGTCAGGACAAATGCCTGACATTTTTTTTTTGCGTCAGCAGTAATTTATCCCGCGCTTTGCAGTAAACATTTATCAGGCGGTTTTCCTTCTCATGATTTTCATGAATTCGAACCAGAGGATGCTTACTGTTCCGGCTGCGAGGCAGATGAGTAAATCGGCAGCGTGGAGCGCCTCGAAATGAAAAAGTTTTCTTAAGAACGGAATGTAGAGCACGGCAAAAAGGAAGGCAAGCGCGCCTCCGATAACGTATTTTACGGAAGGATTTTTTTCGCGGAACGTCTCAACGATGGTTCTTGTCCACGAACGGTTAATGAGAATGAGCCCGATGTTGGCAACGATGAGCGTGGTGAAAGTGAGTGCGCGGATTTCATCTTCAGGGCGCTGCAAATGAAGGGCGATAAGAAAAACAGAGAGCGTTACGGCAACTACAATTAATCCCTGCAGCGAACTGATGATGATTCTGCGGATGCCGAACACCGGTTCGCTTGTCTTTCGCGGGGGGAGTTTCATAATATTTTTTTCTTCTTCTTCGCCCTCGAAGATAAGGGCGCTTGCAGGGTCAATGATGAGTTCGAGAAATGCAATGTGAAGCGGGAAGAGAATCATGGGCAATTGAAAAAACAGAACGGGGATTAAGGTGAGCGCGGCAATGGGAAGGTGAACTGAAAAAATATAGCCCATCGCTTTCTGCATGTTGTTGTAAATTCTTCTTCGCGTTTTTATGGCGGAGATAATGGAAGAAAAATTATCATCGAGCAGAACGAGCGCAGACGCTTCACGCGCCACATCGGTTCCGCGCTGCCCCATGGCAATGCCGATGTGAGCCGCTTTGAGCGCAGGCGCATCGTTGACTCCATCGCCTGTCATGGCTACAATTTCCCCGTTGTCTTTGAGCGCGTTTACAATCATGAGTTTTTGCTCCGGCACCACGCGGGCGAAAACATTTGTAGTCCTGATTTTTTCGCGAAGTTCCGGTTCATTCATTTCATTCAGCTCGTAACCTGAAATGATTTGCTCCGGATTTTTCAGTCCCATGCTGCGTGCTATGTTTTGTGCAGTGACAGGGTAATCACCTGTAATCATAATCACGCGTATGCCGGCTTCGTAGCACGACAGAAGGTCAGCGGCAATCGTTTCGCGCAGCGGGTCTTCGAGACCGATGAGTCCGATGAAGCTGAAATTGAAATCATGCTGCTGCCCGGGCAATTCCGGCAAAGAGAAAATGGCACGCGCTATTCCCAACACGCGCAATCCCTCTGATGCGAGCAGTGAAATATTTTTTTCCAGTTCCCGTACATTCTCTTTTGACAGGTGGCATAAATCGGCAATCGCTTCCGGTGAACCCTTCGCTGCAATGACGTACTCATTCTTTCCGGGCGACCTGAACACATGCGACATGGCAAGCAATTCTGCCGAGAGCGGATATTCCTTTTCTAATTGCCAGTCGCTGTGGAGATGTTCTGTTCCGGAGAGTTTCAGTTCACCTAATTTCAGAAATGCTTTTTCCATCGGGTCGAACGGATTACGCTGGCTGGCGAGAATGGCGTACTCGATTAAGGAATGAAAATCTTCGGGCAGCACGGCATCTGAATTTAGTTTCAGGTCAAAATATTTTCCATCCGTAAAAAGTTTCTTCACGGTCATCCGGTTTTCAGTGAGCGTTCCGGTTTTGTCAGCACACAAAACGGTGACAGCTCCGAGTGTTTCAATGGAAGCAGGTTTCCTGGTCAGCACATTTTTTTTGGACATCCTCCATGCACCGAGAGCCATGAAGATGGTGAGCACTACGGCAAATTCTTCGGGCAGCATGGCCATGGCGAGCGAAAGCCCGGCAAGGATTCCGTGCAGCCAGTCGTTCCGCGTGATGCCGTAAACGATGATAAGAAAAATGCAGACACCGAATCCGAGAATGGAAAATGTTTTTACGATGCGCCCCGTTTCCTGCTGAAGTAGAGTCGGTTCCTCTTTCACTTCTTCGAGCGACTTCCCGATTTTCCCGAACTGCGTGTTGATGCCTGTGCACTCCACCTTTGCAATTCCGTGCCCGTGAATAATCATCGTTCCTGACCAGGCGAAAGGAGAATTTTCACCGGAGGGAAAAACAAATTCCTGTTTGCCATCCCATTCCGATTTTCGGACAGCAGCCGATTCTCCGGTAAGAAGCGACTCATCAATTTTAAGGTTGAGTGATTCAAGAACAATGGCATCAGCACAAACGCGGTCACCTTCCTGCAGCACAATCAAATCACCGGGAACAACTTCTCTGCCGGCAATTCTTTTTTCTTCCCCGTCACGAATCACCAGCGCGCGCGGACTCGATAATTCGCGCAATGCTTCCAGCGCGCGTTCGGTTTTTCTTTGCTGGTAAAAAGTTATGGCAATAATGATGATGACGGAAGCCATCAGCATGAGTCCTTCACCGGTGTCGCCAAGCAAAATGTAAAGTGTGCCGCATGAAATGAGAAGTATGAACATGGGCTCTTTGACTACATCAACGATAATGGAGAAAACGGATTTGGATTTTGACGCAGGCAGTTCGTTGAAACCGTGACGCTTAAAATTCTGCTGCGCCTGTTCGCTGGTGAGACCTTGATATTTTTTTTCCGGTTTCATTTCAATCGGGAAAATTCGAGAAGTGTCAATAAACGGTTAAGGCGAATTTATTATTTATCAGTTCATTAATTCCAGGTCGTTTCATGTATGATATTTTATCAGCCAAATCCCTGATTCAAAGATGGGATGATTGGAAGGGAACTGAGTGTGACTAAAATCACAGCAGAAAGTGACGGACATCATTATATTTACATTGCATCTCAAAATAGATTTACGAAGTTTTAATTAACTCATATCCGAAAAAGTTGAACGAATAATTAAAATTCTCAAGGAGGAAATATAGTTCAGCAATCAGAAAGTTCATTGATTTTCAAGGATAGAGTGAGTTAGAAAAGAATAGGACAGCGAGATTATTTGAAATTTATTTACTGTCCACTGCAAAGGCAGCTTGATAACATCAGGGTGCCTTTGTTTTTAAAGATAACACCTGACTTTTTAGCTATACAAATTACTAATATCAAGCAGTTTCTTCCTGTTCAGAATTTTAATTCTGTTGTTGCTGGTGTCAATGATTTTTTCCTGGCGGAATTCGGAAATCAATCGTGTAGTGGTTTCCCGCACGCTGCCGATGTATCCGGCCATTTCTTTCCTGGAAAAATAAATGAACCCGCTTCCTGTGCTGCCGAATAATTTATCCAATCGCAAAAGCGCATCAGCCAATCTGCCTCTCACCGGCTTATATTCGAAATCAATCAACTGGCGTTCTCTCTCGATATCGTCCAAACACAGGAGCGTGAGAAAGGTTTCCATCAAATCAGAATTGTTCTTTACCAGGTATAAAAACATTTCTCTCGGAACCATCTTAACCTCAACCGGTTCAAGCGCGATTGCTGTTGTCATGAATTTTGTGGCGGTAAGCAAATGTTTGTAACCGATGACAGCGGGTGCTGTCACCACACGCAGAATTTCTTCGCGTCCGTCTTTTTTTCTGACAAATATTTTTATGCTGCCTTTAGTGATAAAGTAGAGTCCTTCCGCTGTTTCCTTCTCATAAAAAATTACCTGTTGTCTTGAAAATTTTATTGACTCAAATTCTTCAGGAGGAAAATATTTCATTAACACTTCCTGAATTTCTTTTTGTGATAACTCCGGGACAGAATTATTTTTCATTTAAAAATTCTTTGCTTCTTGTTTATTAATTCAAGCTACAAAGGATTTCAATTTTACATTGACAACCTATGACTTAAATCACATTTTTTTCTGAGTGCAGTCATTTCAGCAGGGGTAGGGTGGAAATACTTTTGACCCGTAATAATTAATTAATGTTTAACCGATTAAAACCTAAAAAAATGTCACTGATTGTAAGAAACAGAAGTTTGCTCCCGACTGTGAGCAACTTCTTTGACACGGGTAAATTTTTCAGCCCGGGCATTTTCGATTTTGATGGCGACCTGACGGACTCAGATGGTTCACTGGTTGTGCCTGAAGCAAACATCATCGAAAATGAAAAGGACTTCCGCATTGAAATTGCCGCTCCCGGTCTGGAGAAAAAGGATTTCAATGTAGCCGTTCAAAACGGCATGCTGACTGTCAGCGCGGAGAAAGAAGAGGAGAAAAAGGAAAACAGAAAGAATTTTATGAGAAGAGAATTCTCTTACAATTCTTTCAGCCGTGCATTCACTCTTCCGGAAAATTCTCTTGCCGACAAGATTGACGCAAAATATGAAAACGGTGTTTTGCGCCTGACACTACCCAAAAAGGAAGTAACCGTTTCAAAACCAAAAAAGGAAATCAAAGTTTCCTGAAGGTTAAGATTCAGTTTACCCTGTAAGGTAAAAAAGAAAAATTCCCTGTTCTGTAAAACAGGGAATTTTTATTTATCGGTGATGACCAATGTCATTTTTACAATTGATGAGCATCATAAGCACGTGTAATTCAAAAAAAATACTTTTAACAAAAATTAAAAAATAACTCTTATGAAAAAAATAATTCCAGCGGGATTGATTGCCGGTGCAATTATGCTCGCAGCCGGAATGTTCACTGGTTTTGTTTTCCAACTCGCTGTTCCGTCAATCCGGAATGAATATCAAAACGCAAATCTTTTCCGACCTTGGAGCGACCCGTTGATGTCGCTTTATTTTATTCACCCGTTTCTGGTTGGTGTTATCATGGCGTGGTTGTGGAGCAAGACAAAAGATTTAATACAGGGAACAACTCCGGGACAGAAAGGCATGCGTTTCGGTATGATTTACTTTTTGATTTCAGTCCCCGGCATGCTCATTTCTTACAGTTCATTTCCGATTTCAATTGCGTTAACGCTTAGTTGGACATTTGCAATCCTGGTTCAGGGATTGTGCAGCGGGTTTCTGTTTTCCAGAATGCTCAGGTGAAAATTTAAAACTAAATTAATAGTGTCATGAAAAAGTATTTGATTGGAATGTATCTTCTTCTATTGTGGGGAACAGTCATTGCCCAAAGCGCCCAGGATGAATTAGCTCAACTGATGCGCGATGACAGCGTGGATGTAACTTCTATTGCCATGTATCCGCAGAATGTGCGCGAAATTATTTTCCGGGTTTCAACACACCCCGAAGGAGTTGCTAAGTTGAATGACATGCAGAAAAAATCAAACCAGTCGTTCAGGAATTTAATCGCCTCGTATTCAAAAGAAGAGCAAAATAAAATCTGGAATCTTACTCGCTACACTAAACTGATGGAACAGTTGGCAGGAACGAAGGGAAAAAAGAGAAAAGCGGAAAACGTGCTGAAGAACTTTCCAGCCGACATCCATGACGATGCTTACAACTATGCCGTCAACCATCACGATTTGATTGTTGCCATTGACAAACTCGATAAAGAGTTTGATAATTCATTCATCAGTATCGTTGCGAATTATTCGCCTGATGACCAATCGGCATTCCGCAGATTGATGAATACGCCTGAAGCGCTCAGCTTACTGAACAGGAACATGCACCTCACCGTTCACCTCGGAGATATTTATAAAAATAATCCCGTATTGCTTCGTCAGCAGCTTGATTCGCTTTCTACCTTAGTTGCAGAGCAAAACGCGCGTGAAAAAGAAGAATGGAAAAAGGAGATGCAGCAAAATCCGGATGCACAAAAGGAGTTGAAGCAAAGTGCGGAACAATATGCAAAGGACAACGGTTACAGCGAAAATGATTACCGTGACACAGACCCGAAAATTATCGAACGCTATGTTTATGTTTCCTATCCGTACTGGTGCGGCTATCCGTGGTGGTATGAATATGATTACTGGTATCCGTATCCTCATTGGCATCACTGGGGATTTTATTATTGGCATGGCGACATTTTCTGGTTTGGTCCTCCATCGTGGTATTTCCTGTACTGGCATTTTCATCATCACCATTATTATCAGCATTTTCACGATTACCCTCACATCACTAATTCTTATCTCAACCATTATTATTATGGACCGAGAAGAAGTTCATCAGGCAATTCGGCAGAAGTTCACCGGTGGATGCAACAAAATGAAACTGCCCTGCCGCGCGATTTCAAAACAAACACCCCACTGCGCGTTGAACGTATCCGTGAATTCGGCAAATCGGAAATAGACAGGGAAAATTTCAATCGTGCCAACCCGGGAAAAAATATTTCGCGCGATGAATTTATGAAACCCCGTACAGAAGCATATCCTAATCTGAAACAGCCGGTTGAAATACCTCCGCCCTTGCCGAAATCAACTCCGGAGGAAATAAAGCCCGCTGAGAAACCTGCTGAGGTGCCGGAAAAGAATAAGGATAAAATTTATATTGAGAAGCCGCGGAAGACGATTCAATCTCCGAGTGAAAAAGTGCAGCCGAAACCAAAAGAGGTTATTCCGCGCATTCAGCCGAAGCCACCGGCACAGGTAACTCCGCAGCCGCAGCCGCCACCGCAGAAGAAAGAACAACCTAAGACAGGAAAGAGAAAGTGATAATGCGCATGGACTCTTAAAAATTGTTTATTGTATCTTTCGTTCCTTTATTACCCAAAACAATCCTTTTACATTCGCTTTCCATTCAGGTAAATAATACACAAGCAATATTTCTTCTGCCAGTTCAATCGCTGTGATGATGGCAGCGGCATAAAACAAAACATAAACCGGCTCGGGTAAAAAGAACAGAAGAATAAAAAATACTCCCTGCAATATGGCTGCTGCTTTGGCGAAGTAGGTGTGAAAGCTCGTGATTTTTTTATAGCGGATTAACGCCATAATATTCTGCGCTGCAAACAAACCGAGCAGCACCATGAGAACGGGAAACTCGCTGAAGAAGAAATCCCTTTTCAGCACAATCATTCCTGTGACGGCAGCAAGAATGGTTAAATCATCGGCTATGGAATCGAGCTTTGTTCCGAAGACGGACGCAACTTTGAATTGACGCGCAAGCCAGCCGTCAATCAAATCGGTGAAGAAGCTGATGCCGAGCAGCCATTTGAATAAATCAATGCGCCCGGTAAAAATTAAAAATACCAGGAACGGAGCAGCAACTAAACGATAGAAAGTGATTCCGTTAATGACATAGTAACTTGTGCGTTGCATGATGAAAGGAATGTGGTAAACTTAATAAAACTCATCTCAAAAATGTTTTTTCTTTTCTGCCTTTTCCATCCTCTCATTGCATTGTCTGGCTCATCACGATACTATCGGGATGCCCCCGAAAGGGAGAACCTCTTTCCTGCGCAGCGGTGTTTCCACCCGGCAGTTTTTTTTTCTTGCATAGCGTCAGGTGAAAGAACACCTGAAGCCACAGAAATGATTTCTTCAGAATAATATTATCATTACAAATGGCATAACAAAGAATATAAATTCCGTGCAATCACCGTCAAACTTCATGAAGGCGCAATCGCGCTCCCTGCAAGGAAAGCAGGCGGGATGGATTTTTATTAAACATGAGCCAAAAACAAAATTCAGCGAGGTTTTTCGTTTACCCCCTGAGGTAACAATGTTGTTACCTCAGGTAAAAACTATTGCGGGAGTGGTAACAACCTTGTTACCTGTGCCGACAGCATTGTCGGGAGTGCTGACAACCTTGTCGGGTGAGGTGAAAACTATTTCGGGAGTGCTGACAACGTTGTTACCTGTGCCGACAGCATTGTCGGGAGTGCTGACAACCTTGTCGGATGTGGTGAAAACTATTTCAGGTGTGCTGACAATGCTGTTACCTGTACCGACAGCATTGTCAAGGGTGCTGAGAACATTGTCGGGAGGCATGAGAATGTTGTCGGGTGTACCGACAGAGTTTTTATGTGGCTTGAAAACGTTTTAACTCCACACTCGAATATTCACCAATGCAGCCCGGTTGTTTTCATCACCCCTGAAAAGATATTTCTTTGAAACAAAAACATTTTCCCTTGTGGTGAAAAGATTTGTGCGTGGCATGAAAAAATTATTCTCTCTTAAAATATTTCTTCTTATTATTGTATCATAATTTAAAATCTGAACGGGATGAAAAAAAAATTATTCGCGTCATCTATTGTTATTATTAACTTAACCATTCAAAGTATATCAGCACAAATAATTGCCGGGGGGGGAAGTCATAATTTGGCAAATTGCAGCTCTGGACTTATTGACGCATGGGGATATAACCTATACGGTCAAATTGGTGATGGTACAACAACGGATAGACATACTCCTGTGCCAGTCAGTCTGATTACAGGTGTGACAGCAGTTTCTGCAGGGTACGAGTTTTCACTTGCGTTGAAAAATGATGGAACCGTTTGGTCTTGGGGATGGAATCAATACGGACAAATAGGTGATGGAACAAATGTTGAAAGACATACTCCGGTTCAGGTAAATGGTTTGACAGGCATAATCAAAATGACAGCCGGCCCTGATCTTGGTCTTGCGTTAAAAAGCGATGGTACATTTTGGGGGTGGGGATACAATACCAATGGTCAGCTTGGCGATGGAACAACAGCCAATCACACCAGCCCAGTGCAAATATCATTTTCAAATATCACTGAATTTACTGCCGGGTATCGTCACACATTAATTCTAAAAAGTGACAGCACAGTGTGGGCATCAGGGGCAAATCAATTTGGTCAGTTAGGAAACGGAACTACAACAGACAGTCATACACATATTCAGGTAAATCTTCTGTCAGGAATTACAGCAATAAAAGCCGGAGCAAATCATTCGCTTGCAATAAAAGATGATTCTACAGTTTGGGCATGGGGATGGAACTTAAATGGTCAGTTAGGTGATGGAACAACAACAACTCAAACCACCCCCATTCAGATTAGCACTCTCAGTGGCGTAAGAGCAGTTGCCGCAGGAGCAGCGCAATCTTTTGCTTTAAAATATGATGGCACACTTTGGGCTTGGGGGGTAAATGGACTTGGACAAGTAGGAGATGGAACAAACATTGAAAGACATTATCCCGTTCAGACATTATCAGGTGTAAGTCAAATTTTTGCAGGCGGTGACCATGCAATAGCAATAAAAACTGACGGTACAGTGTGGGCTTGGGGATATAATGCCTACGGTCAGATTGGTGATGGAACAACAACCGACAGATGGTCACCCGTTTTGGTTACGGGTCTCTGTCCCTTACCTACATTAGAAACTGAGAATAATTTTTTAGGAAGCGAAATGACCATTTCACCAAATCCTGTCTCAGATAACTTATATGTTTCATCTTACAATCCTTTAAATGACATTGCGTTAGTCGTTTACGATTTGGCAGGTAAAAAAATTCTCATTAAATACTTTACCGGAATTGACAATAAAATAACCGTCAATGTCGGGCACTTGAAGCCAGGTATATACTTCATCCGATTGAACGGGCAGCAAGCGGAGAGAGCAATAAAATTCATTAAGATGTAAATCTTTGTACTCAATATAAGTTATCATCTTATGACAGGAAAACGGATTCTGTTTTTGTTTGTAATATTTTTAAGTAACCGAGGAGTAAACGCTCAATCTTGGTCAACCTTTGGAACTGGAATGAATGATGATGTTGCAACATTTGCTGTTTATAATGGAGACCTTTATGCAGGAGGATTGTTTGTAACAGCCGATGGAGATACTGTAAATTTTGTTACCAAATGGAATGGAATTACATGGAATACTCTTGGAACCGGCCTTGATTTCGCTGTGTGGGTACTTGCCGTTCATAATGCAGAATTATATGCAGGTGGTGCTTTTTATTATGCTGGGAATACTCCTCTAAATTTTATTAGTAAATGGAACGGAACAGCGTGGGATTCTTTGGGATCAGGCATGGATGATTGGGTTCTTGCATTAGCTTCTTATAATGGAGAACTCTATGCAGGAGGATACTTTACTTATGCCGGAGGCAATCAAGCTAATTATATTGCAAGGTGGAATGGAACTTCTTGGAATTCCGTGGGAGTTGGTATGGACTTTTTTGTTTGGTCATTTGTAGTTTATAACGGAGACCTCTATGCAGGTGGAGAATTTACTTCTGCGGGGGGCAGTCCGGCTTATTCTATTGCAAGGTGGAATGGAACCTCGTGGAGTCCAGTTGGTTTTGGGTTAAATGATGCTGTGTTTGCCATGACGGTTTATAACGGAGAACTTTGTGTCGGGGGACGTTTTACAACAGCCGGAGGAAGCCCAGCAGTAGGAATATCAAAATGGAATGGAACAACTTGGAGTTCGATTGGAGGTGGAATGGGAGGTACATACCCTTATGTATATGCACTCACTGTTTACAATGGTGAACTTTATGCAGGTGGTGTTTTCACTACAGCCGGTGGTAATCCTGCCAATTATGTTGCGAAGTGGAATGGAGTCGCCTGGTCAGCTTTAGGAATAGGAATGAATGATGCTGTTACATCGCTGAATGTTTATAATGGAGACCTTTGCGCAGGAGGGTGGTTTACTGCGGCAGGCAGTATCACGGCCAATCATGTGGCAAAATGGAATTCACCGCTTGGCGTACAAGAAAATTCCATGAGTGATGAAATAAATCTTTTCCCTAACCCCGCCACCACAGAAGTAACAATAAACTTTGGCAAAGCAGCGCGCTGCACTGTGCAACTCTGCAACACACTCGGAGAAGTGCTGGAGCACCGCACCCTCACCCACAACCCCTCTCCTTCAGGAGAGGGGAGCGCTTCGATTGATGTGTCGAAGTTTGTTCCGGGAATTTATTTCATCACGGTAACGGATGAGGAGGGAAATAAAATGGTGAGGAAAGTGGTGAAGATGTGAGCAGCGAAATACGAATCTGTACGAATATACGAATTACGAAAAAGCGTTCCGGGAAAAACACGTGGCGTTTTTTATTTGCTCAATTGCATTACTGCCTCCAAGTTTTATCTTTGCAACAAAAATAATTGCAATGGAAACAGTATTCCGCATCAAAACATCAGAACTCGACCAAAGGTTTTTAGATACATTAAAAACACTTTTCCAAAAGCGTGAAATTGAAATTACGGTTACCGATGTGGTGGATGATGAAACGGAGTTTTTACTTAAAGACCCGTCAAACAGAGCCCACCTGCTCGAAGCAATAGATGAAGTGAAGCAGAACAAAAATCTTGTTCGTTTCACAGGAGCAGAGTTTAAAAAATTCAGTTCCGGTTTGTTGAAAAAGAAATGAGAACCGTTATACCCGATGAAAAAGGGTTTAAGAAAATCAGACAAGTTATAAGTTATAGGTTATACGTTATCCGCCAATTGACGGATTGCATATAACATATAACACGATATTCAATGCCGCAAATCTTATTTCTTACAGTATTATCAGCTCTTGATAACTTTCTTATGCACGCTCTTATTGTTGTAAGTCAGGTTGAGCGTGTAGATTCCGGAAGTGAGCTTGCCGGCATTGCGGAAGACGTGAATGTTTTTTCCTTTGGCAGCATTCATTTTTTCCGTTACGCAAACCGTTCCGTTTTTGTCAATGAGTTTCATGAGCACTTCGCCCGTGCCGGAAGTGGTGTAGGTTAAATCAAATGTGCTGGTGAAGGGGAGGGGCGCGATGTTTTCGATGGAGATGTCCTCGATGAGCCGCGACCTTGTGCTGACAGCCGTGGCGGGATATTGCACAAACTGCCCGTCTTTGGAATAATGCTTTATCCTGTAGTAGGTGATGCCGTAAGCGACAGGGCGCAGGTCGGTGAATGTGTAGTCGGCAGCGGTGTTAGCGGCAGGCGCAACTTTGATGGTTCCTATTTTATTGAAGTCAAGCCCGTTCACCGAGCGCTCCACGGTGAAGTAGTTATCGTTGATGGAGGGAATCATGGTCCAGGTCACAAGCATCCGCTCTTTAAAATCAGGATGCGGAAAGGCAGAGAACGCAAGCAGCGACTGCAGTCCGCTCTCCACGCTTCCGGTGCTGCGCACAACCAGGTTGTCGAAGATGGAACGGTCAATGGCACCGCCACCGTCCATATCTTTTCCTATGACTATGTTGCTGTCATCGTTCCAGTATAGTTTTGTGTTAGGCGTTGACTGGTTGCTCCAGACGATAACGCTGTTCACAAAAATTTCTCCTTTGCCCGTGATGGGCGAATAGATGAAACGGTACGTGCGCCAGATTTCGTCAATGGGAATGGTGTAGTTGGTGACCGCGTTTACGGATTTGAAACCCCCGCTGCCATTTTCAATCCTGTAGGCGACCACGATGTTTCCTTGAGCCATCCCGAAATTGAATCCGCTGCCGCGCGTGAAAAAATTTCCCGAACCCTCGCTGCGCCTGAAGTCAATGGCGATGTCAATACCCGGCACGTTGAAATAAGGACTGCCGGTGAGCATCAGGTTAACCGGCTGTCCCGGCTTGCCCGGGTTCAATGCGTTGGAAGAACTTTTTCCTCCGCCCGAAATGAATGCTGTCTTCGATGCTTTAATTCCAGCGGGTCCTTCGGTGGCTTTCAGTACCGATTTTTCTTCCCATGTGTAGCGGCAGATGACATCGCCTGTGGACAGGTTGTCTACTCCTTGTTGCGCCACTCCCTTCTCCGGTGTACTGATGTCTAACAATAAAAAAGTGGTGGTAACGATACCGATAAACAAGAAAATTATTATGGAATATGTTATGACTCTCATTCGCATGGTTAACCGCGTGCTTAATTGCCGTTTAATTCTTACCTTCAGTTTCATTCCTGTCATAAAGCAAATTTAGTGATTGCAATCAACTCAGAAGCAATCAGTGAAACAAACAATCAATTTTTAACAATTCTCTGCACCTGAACGTTTTTATCAAATGAAATTTTTACGAAGTACATTCCGTTCGGCAGGTTGAATCCCTCGGTATAATCGAAGCGGTTAATTCCCTGCAATGCTGTTTGCGTTTGATTGTAAACAATCTGACCTGACGCATTCATGAGCGAGATGTTAACTTCGGCTTCCTGCTGCATCGAATAGGTCACAGAGAAATTTTCCGTGAATGGATTCGGTGCAACGGAACTTATGGAAATCACTTCGTCCGTTTTCTCTGTCTTGAATATGACTGATTTTATTTTCGAGTAGGAGAACATGCCGTCAAAGTCGGTTTGCTTAAGACGATAGTAGCTGATTCCGCCTGCAGGTGTTTCATCGGTGAAAGAATAAGTGAGTGTTGTGGAGCTGTTGCCTGCCCCGTCAACTGTTCCTGCTGCAGCAAAGTCCTTTCCGTTGGTTGAGCGCTCGATAGTGAAATAGTCATTGTTGACTTCACTCGCTGTCTGCCATGAGCATTTAACAATACTTCCTTCCGGCTTTGCACTGAAGTAAACCAGCTCGATGGGAAGCGGGCCAGCGCCTTTGCCGATTCCGAATTGCGAGAATGATGTCAGCCCCGAGCGCGTTGCAACGGCAACACCGCCTGTTTCGCTTTGAGTTAAGTTATCATGTGTGCCAAGAGATTGCCATGAGAATAATGCGTTCTCTCTTTTAAGCACACAATAGGCAGCAGCTTCTGCGGCTGAATTGCCGTGTCCCTTTTCATTGAGCGTAACGCTGTATGTTCCTCCGAGCATCAAGCTGTTTGGCGTTAAAGTCCAGTAACCGTAGTCGAGCATGTCGGTAATCTCGGTTCCGGTGATTGATACGCCGGTGAGAGGCAGAGCAATGTTGATTGGACTTGCATTGGTGAACGAAGAAAGAATTTCGGTGAAGCCCGTCATGCCTGCAAGCGTCACATTAACGAGTTCATAATTTGCAGCAGTGCCGACTGGAAAATCATACGAGCCATTGGCGCTCACGCGTCTTCTTAAATATCCAATCACATAATTGGAAGAAGAATACCCTGTGATGGAAGACACTGAGGTGTTTGTTGTTTTAAGTTCATAAGAACCTGTGGTGACTATACCACTCGTCAAAGCGAGTGTGCCTGCAACGGTGACGTTGTTTGAAAGTGTAACGCCTGAAGAATTATTGACGGTTAAATTATTCACTGTCGAAGGAAAACCCGCCCCGGTCACCTGTGCCGCAGTTCCGTTGAAAATATAATTGCTGCTTGAACTAAAATTTGTTGTTCCGCTTACACTAATATTCGGACTTCCTGATGTAACTATCCCTGAAGCCGAGCTGATGCATAACGTGCTTCCCGAAGAAGCCGTAAAGTTACGGCAGGAAACAGTGCTTGTTCCGATGTCTAAAGTCGAGGTGCTGTTGACGGTGATGTCAACATTGCCTGATATCGTGCCTCCCGAAGCGGTGAATGTTTGAATTCCCGATTTGTTGAACACGATAGTTGTGACAGTTGATACGTTGCCGCCAACTGTGAACGTGCCGCCTGTGTGTGTCCAGTTGCCTGCAACGTTCAGCGTAGTTTTTCCGCCAGTTCTGGTATTACCTTTTATTGTTCCTCCTGTCTGCGTATAATTTCCTGAAAGGTTAATGGTGGAATTGATTGCGTTCGACAGAGCGATGTCGCTGCTGCCTGTGCTGCTCAGTGTGAAATCGCCATTGATGGTGGTGAGCGCACCGGCAAAATTCACGGCTGATGCCTGCGATATACAGTTCCATTTGAAGTTGTAAAAAGTTTGATTCAGGTTGGTGACTCCATTATTAGATACTCCTGTAATTTCACATGTTGAGCCGGTGTTCCATGCTGCATAAGGAAGCGCATCTCCGTTGGCGCTGCTTATATATGTGCCGCCAGAATTGACAATCCACTTGCCGCTGGTCGTGGGCAGGGCTCCTCCGTTGGTGGTGAATGTCCCCCCGTTGTTAATGGTAAACGTTGCCCCCGTTTCAATTTGCAAAATCGCACTGCCGCTGCTGCCTAATACAGCAGTGCCGTTAAGTTCAATCGTGGAATTTACATTTTGCGTGAGGTACCCGTTTATATTAAGTGTTCCGTTTACGACAAGGTCTGTTCCCGTGCCGTCAGCGATGTATAAATATTTTGTTGCGTTAACTGCCAGCGCGCCACCGGAATTTATGCTCAGTTGGTCGGCAGTGACATCAACAGATATGGTAACAACATGTCCCGATTGAATTTCAATGACTCCGTCAGCCGAAGTGGGAGAGGAGGAAGCCGCTTCCCAGCTTGTGCCGTTGAATTTTTCCCACGTGCCTGCGCTGCTCCAGTTTCCGCTTGAGGCAGAACGGTAATCACCATTTGCTGCCGCCTTCGTGAATTTGCTATCGGATAAATTGATAAACAATATAAATCCAAGAACAACCGAAATAAGTATGGATGAAGTAAAAATAATCCGCTGGGCAGAAAGGGTGCGGGTTTTCACTCTCTGCCTTTGATACATTCTCATGGTTGGGCGCATGGCTGGCGGGTTATGTCTCATGATTAATCTTTAATATGGATTTTTATAAACTCCGGTGTTCGGAAAATTTTTCATGGCGTTCACAGAACTTTCCATGGCGTTCGTAGAACTTCTACGGGTGTCATTAAAACTCCTACGGGTGTCCATAAAACTTCTACGGGTGTCCGTAGAACTTTTAATGGCGTCCGTAGAACTTCTACGGGTGTCCGTAGAACTTTTAATGGTCATGTTATATCGCTTTTTTAACTAATTATTAACAATTCTAAGAATTTGGCTGCTATCGCCCGTCTTAATCTGTGCGAAATAGACGCCATCTGCAAAGCTCGATTTCTGCTCAAAATAGTTGATGCCTTTAAGCGCTTTCTGAGTTGTTTTGAGCACTTCAGAACCATCTTCAGCGATGAGCGAAATTTCAATCACTTCATCAGCCGGAGCCGACCAGGTGAGAGAAAATTTTCCGGCATCCATCGCGGCTTCGGTCTGGCTCGCTGCAATCGTCTCATTCACTGCTGCCTGGATTTTTGCATTGTCCGAAACATTCAGCGTGATGACGAAGCCGAGCGTGATGATGAAAACAGAAATGCCTGTTCCGATAATTGCCTGCCTCCTTCTGCGGTGCATAGCGGTTCGCGGACGCATCGTCATGCGCATGCCCTGATGGCGGGTTAAAACGGTTTTGTAAGGGTAGTTTGTGTTCATGGTGGTTGGGGTTTTAGGGTTGGGGCGATTCATGAATCGCCCTTACGTGTTTGTCAGATTATTTTTGGGTTAAGGGTTTCAGAGTTTAACAATCTTCTGCATGGCCGATTTGCGTGCCGAAGAAATTCTTATGTAGTAATATCCATTCGCCATCGTTCCCGGATTGCGGAAGCCGTACCTGTTGATTCCTTTTTCGCAAGCCATGGCATCGCGGCTCATGATTTTTCCGCTCACATCCATAATTGTTATTTCAACATCCTCCCGTGCCGGAGAATTGAAACTTACAGCAAATGATTCGCTGAACGGATTCGGATACACCTTATCAATGCTCACTTGGCTCACTTCACCTGATTCATTCATCACCACTGTAATTGCTTTGGAGCAGGTGCTTGTCCCGTCAAAGTCAGTTTGCCTGAGGCGGTAATAAAATATTCCCGTTGAAACATTTTCATCACTGAACGAATATGTTTTGGTTGATGAACTGTTTCCAGCCCCGTTGATGTTTTCAACCGCGATAAAGTCCTTTCCGTCCGAAGAACGCTCCACCGTGAAGTAATCATTATTGATTTCCGAAGCGGTCTGCCACGAACATTTTACAACATTGTCTGAGGGCTTTGCATCGAAATAAACCAACTCGATGGGAAGCGGATATCCAACCGCGCTTCCAATGGCAAAGATTCCCCAGACAGTTACTGATGTACGGTGAGCAACAGGAGCAGCATTGCTTCCGGTGCCTGCTGCATGCGTTCCGCTCACACCCCACGGGTCTGCCAAAATCGCTTTGCGGATGACATGCATTTTGGTATAGTCAGTCATGAGAGGAGCTAAACTGTTTGCATAAAGATCTAAGGTGTAGGCACCGCCCGACATGCTGTTGCCGGGAGAAAATTCCCAATATCCTCTCCCAATGGTGCCAATCATCACACCGTCATCGGGGATTTGCAATCCGTAATATGAATTCATGCTGTCAAGGAAATTTGCAGTCACCGTTCCGCCTGACGGAACAGAAGTGATGCTCACGTTCGCTCCCTCATAATAAGAAGAAGTTCCAACCGGAAATAAAATGTTGCTTACCGTGGAAGAAGAGAACCAACGCTTGATGTGCCCGATGACATGTCCTGAAGTTCTGCTCAATGTTCCGGTATTCGATTGGGCAGTTCCAAGGGTAATGGTATCCGAAACGGTAGTAAGGTTTCCGCTGGTGAAGGTGAGGGTGGAAGCGACAATGACACTGTTAGTCAATGTAAACCCGGAAGAATTATTAAATGTTAAATTATTCACCTGAGAGGGAAGCCCGGTTCCTGTTACCTGTGCTGTTGTTCCGCTGTAAGTATAGTTTCCACCCGTGCTGAATGTTCGTGTGCCGGTAACCTGTATGTTTCCTGTTGCACCGGATGATGATATGCCCCCGGAGTTGCCAAGAATTATTCCACCGCCACTCACTAATGTAAATGTTCCGTCACCGGTAAAAATATTATTTCCCGCATCAAGAATTGTGGTGCTGTTGACGGTGAAGTTGATTGTGTTGGTGATAGAGCCGCCTGTTATGCTGAATGTTTGTGTTCCTGTTTTGGCAAAGAAGATGTCGCCTCTTCCAATTTGCGTTGCAGTTTCTGTAACCGAGCCGCCTGTCTGAGTAAAGTTTCCTGAAAGATTAATCGTTCCGATTCCTTTGCTTGCCGTGTTGCCGGTGTATTGACTCATATCGAGTGTGCCACCACTGATGCTGATGTTTCCGCCTACGGTCAGCGCAGGAACACCATCTGAACCAGCCATTATAAATGTACCTCCGCTCAACGAAAAATTACCTGCGACACTTACATTCCAGTTACCCATGTTAGTCATTTTCAGTGTTCCGCCTGTCTGATAATAATTTCCGGCTACATTGAGCGTTACGTTTGTGGAACTTTTATCGAACTTAATACTGCCACTTCCGGTATTCACCACAGTGAAATCACCGTTTATGATTGTGAGTTTGTCTTTGAAATCGAGATTGGCTGTCTGAGAAGGGCAGTCATAAATAACATTTCCCAGTGCTTGATTACAATTGTCAGGGTCCATACTAGTAACGCCTGTAATTTTCAAGGTAGAGGTTGACCCCCATGTTCCGCTTGGTATCTCAACACCGTTTACCCCATGAACATAAGTTCCACCGTTATTCACAGCCCATCCTGCACCGGTTGTTTCGCTTCCGCCATTGTAATTATATATGCCGCCACTTAGTATGGAGATTACTGCACTTGAATTAATTGTCACCGTGCCGCCTGTATTCAAATTAACAGTTCCTGATATTTCTATGTCAGAGCCGGTTCCGTTAGCGACCGTCAGTGTTGCGGCACTATTGGTAAGCGTTCCGCCAGAAGCGACAACGACCTGGTCAACGGTAACGTTTGCAGTTACGGAAACGGTGTGTCCGCTTTGAATCGTGATAACACCATCTGCTGAAGATGGAGTTGCAACAGCAGCCACCCAAATGGAACCGTTATATGTTTCCCAGGTGAGTATGTTGTTCCAGTTGCCTGTTGCGGCAGTACGGTAATCACCGCTGGCGGCACCAAATGCCTGCCGCGCGTCATACAGGTTTATGAATACGACAAAGGCAAGCGCCAGCACTGACAGGAATGACGTTGCCACATACACTCGCTTGTGCAGCGTCAATCGTAATCTTGGCCTCTGCACAAGCCGCATTCTGCGGGTTGAATTTCGTATCATTTTATTTAAGGATTTAGTCAGGTTAAATGATTGTTTTTATCAGCCCTTAATAATTTTTTTCGTTATGGTTTTCCCGGATGCCGTTATGTTGATGAAATAAATTCCGTTCGGAATATTGCTGCTGTTCTGATATTTGTAGCTGTTGCTCCCTTTCTCACTCATGAACGATTCGCTGTGAATCAGTTTGCTGTCCAGGTCTGTCAGCGTCACTTCAACCTTTGTGTTGCGTGTGGAACTGAATGTCACTGTGAACATGTCATTGAACGGATTTGGAAACACGCTTTCCATTGAAAGCACGTTAGGGAAATAAACATTGCCGAGGTTCACGCTTACGATTTTATGTTTCACCGTGGTTCCGTCAAAATCCGTTTGGCTGAGGCGGTAATAAATCACGCCTTCTTCCACATCGTTATCTGTGTGCTTATATGTCTTAACCGACACACTGTTGCCGGCACCATCAACTTTTGCCAGGTGCGAGAAGTTTATTCCGTCACTGCTTTTCTCCAGCGTGAAATAATCGTTGTTGACTTCCATGGCTGTTGCCCATGAAAGCACCACAGCGTTTGCAGCCGGCTTGGCTGTAAAATCAAGAAGCGAAACGGGAAGGGAAGAGGGTCCGCGCGCGGTAATTACCCAGGAAGAAAACGTGGAAGCATAATTCATAGTGAATGTTCCGATTCCTGCAGTGATTCCGTTTCCGGCCACTTCATGAATGAGCCACGTACCGTCATGATATTCCTCGAAATTAAATTCGCCCGTTCGGTATTGCGTTAAGATTGTATTTTCATCACCGGGATAAGAGAGAGTGAATGAAGCGGTGAACCCGGGCGCTTCAATATCCCACCAGCGGTCTATATAATTATTCTCTGCAATTTGTTCTTCGGATGATGAAAGAGAAATTGCGGTCAGATTAACCGTTGAAACATAAGGTCGCGGTTCATTGTCAATTCCTGTGGCGCGCGTGCCGATAGTTACTGTTCCTCCCATTCCGGAGATGGGAGAAAATATAACAGGGATATATACCGTGGAACTTTTTCCGAATGGGAATTCATGTGAGCCGGTTGTCATGTTTTGCCAAACAATAAAGCTGTTGCTGTTTGGGATAGAGGATTCGGATTTTACGTAACCGATACTGCGGGATACTGCGCTGCCAGCACCGTTTTCCAACGTTACCGGGTACCCATTCAATTTTAATTCGCCTTTGGTAAGGACAAGAGCAGTGCGTACAAATACATTTGTGTTGGTGGGATATAAATAATTTACATCGGTTGTTCCGTTGAAATTAATTTTCAGGATTCCGTATTTATGGTCGTTAGTTGTAGCAATACCCAACCCTGTTCCGGTTATTATCTGGTTGCTCCATCCGTTGTATTCCACCGTGCTGTTTTCATCGAGATAGAAATTCATATTGCCGGTTGACTTAACCGCTGTGAACGATGTTCCGTCATAAAACCCGAACAGGTTCATCGTGGAAATGGTCGCATCTTTCTCCGCAGTGATTCCTGAATTAGGATAAGTGGCGTTGGAATAAACCTGTCCGGCACGGAGTTTCAATGTGCTGCCTCCCTGCACAGTCATGAAATCGAGTGCCGCAGTATTGTGTGATGAAAGTTGAACATTGCCAACCATGACATCGAGTGTGGTTCCGTCCGATACAACCTGTTTAACCTGTTGGATGCTGTGTCCTGATGCGCTGCGGTTGAACGTAATGGTACCGTTCCTTTCAAACCGAATCAATCCGAACACGGTGCATGTTCCCGCTCCGGCATGTGTCATTAATCCGTTGCCGGTGAGGTTGTAGGAGGGACCTTTTATAATCAATTCATGTGTTTCGGTAATGTTCGAAGAATTGTCATCGAAGTTTATTGTTCCTCCGCTGTGGGTGAAGATGCCGTTGATGGTTACGTGAACAGGAACGGATGACACTCTTTGATTGTTGTTATGCAGATAGAAAGTACCGCCACTTTGCGTATATGAGCCATTCACATTTATGGTAATTCCTCCGTCATCGCTTTTGCAGTTGAGTGTACCGTTGCCGCTTATGCTCACGTTTCCGTTAATAGTGTAATTTCCATCTCCTATATGCTTCGATAAGTTGAATACACCTCCGCTTACAGTGAGGTTTCCTCCAAGATTAAACACCACATCATGAGCTGCAGTGGGAAAGCCATAGTTGAAAGAAATTTTTCCTCCGCCCACTGACATGTTTCCGTTAATATTAATCGTTTCTAAACCGGCTGCCGCTGCTGAAGTGAATTCAGAACCATTGCTTCCGGCAGTGATGCTGAAATTTCCACCTACAGAGAAATTCAGTTTCAGCGTGTTCATGTTTCCCGAAAGGGAAGTGAGCCCGTTGAAACGGAATATATCGCCTGATGCAGAGAAATTAAGATTGAGATTATTGGTGACAGACACCGTAGCAGTGAGTCCAGTCGAGTTGCAGCCATATTGCCCCATGAAAATCCCTCCATTGAACTGTATGGTTCCGACAGTGAAGATAAAGTAACCGGAGTTTATCGTGCTTATATTATATATAAGGCGTGTGTCACCGGCTGTCTGCGTATAAGTTCCGGTGATGTTCAGCGTTCCGTTGCCGTTGCCCACATTGAGCACACCGTCATTATTAATAAGCTTGAAGTTTCCGTTTGTGGTTACGTTGCCGCCTACATTAACCGTAACATCTCCATTTCCATCGTGCAAAGCGATAAACGTTCCGCCTGTGATGTTTATTGAATTCGTATTGAAAGTGAAACTGCTGTTATGAGTTCCGCGATGTAAATACAGGGAAGAATTCACCGATAGCAGCACGATGTTTCCGATGGAAGTGTTCGAGATGGCGCCCGATTTGTCAAGCGTTATCCAGCCCTGGTCAATCGTTAACGTGCCGAGTATTGAATGTGTTTGAAACTGGTTGTTCTGGTTCCATTCATATATGGTGATGCCTGTTTTGGAATTCATGATGAGGTTGCCGAAGTATCCGCTCACCACGTTGCCGAGTGGAACATTCACATAATCATACCATGTTTTAATATTCAGCGTGCTGGTGAGCGCGAAGTTTTCAACGCTTCGCGAAAACAGCGTGGCGCCCGTCACGGTATTGGTTCCCGGTTCCCACTCGAAATAACCCGTGCTTCCGATAACAAATGCCGCGGTATTATAGTTCTGTGTTATGTTTCCGCCATTCATATCGAGGGTGCCGTTCACCGTGAGCGAACCGCTGAGCGTAAGCGTGTAGCCGCTGCTGAGGTTGAGTGTTCCGCCTGTGCCAATGCTTAGTGACTTAATGGATTGGTTGCAGTCAAGAGTAATCGTTATGCCTGTCGGAATAATTACAGTGTCCGTTGCAGAAGGCAGGAGTGAATTATACCAATTGCCTCCGCTGCCCCAGTTGCCCGATGACGTAGCTGTCTTTATGGTTGCGAAAGAAGTGTTGGTGCAGCACAGTATGGCTGCAATAAGTGCAAGTAGAGTTTGTCTTGCTGTGGTTCCTATAGTGTGTGGTTTCATAATACAGTGAGTTTGTTCTCAGATAAATTTCAGTGGTATCCTCAGAAATCGCTTACAGAAATTTACCGGAATGTCTTATCGTCCTTGTTCGTTGATTACTTTTTTGAATTGCACGGAAGTGTCGTTGCGGAAAGCGTTGTTCTTCGCGTCCAGCTCTTTCACCTCGAAGGAGGTGATAAATTTCTGCTG
>DATDOJ010000153.1:0-4425 GCA_035293345.1 Bacteroidia bacterium | reverse complement strand
ATGACTTGTTGTGGTGTAAGAAAGGATTCCATCTGTTACCCCGTTCTTACGTTTTATCTTTCCTATTCTTATTAATACGTCACAAATTTTATTAACTGTCAATTGTCAATCTTACGTATTTTCAATCAGCATTGGTATAATATCGAATCCATACGAATATACCAATGCGACTGCACGTTTTTTTTTATTCGTATATTCGTTACCAATTAGTAATTAGTACCCCATGAAAGAATTATTACTCAACTATGCCAAATACAACCTCTGGGCAAACCAGCGTGTGTGCGATTTTCTTGCAGAGGTTGAAGAAGAAAAACTGAACCGCGAAATTGTGAGCAGCTTTACTTCGCTGCGCAAAACAGTTTTCCATGTTTATGGTGCGCAGGCACTGTGGTTGAAACGCCTGGGCGGTGAAAGCCCTTCTGTATTTCCTGCTTACGAATCGAAGAGCAGCAGCGAAACACTGCAACTGCTGATTGAAACATCGCAGCAGCTCATCGCTTATGTTGAATCGCGGAGCGAGGAGCAGTTGATGGAAATGCTCGACTACAAAAATGTGGCGGGGCAGCCGTTCACTAATTGCATCCGCGATATTATTCAGCATGTGGTGAACCACGCGACTTATCACCGCGGACAGGTTATTACCATGCTGCGGCAGGTGGGGTATACGAAGCTTTTTCCGACTGACTATGTCGCATTCTGTAGAGAATGAAGAGAAGGGAATGATGAATTATGAATGTTGAATGTTGAATTGAAAAAAGATGACTTAGGAAAGTTTGGTAAGTATGTTCGACTACTGAAATGCAACTGAATATTCAAACATTAAATGGACATTGGACAGAGGGCTTTACTTTGGACTTACATACTGTTTCGAGCAAAAAGCTTTTCAAGGATGTAATAACGAAGGAAATAATTGATGGAAAAGAAAAAGAAATTATTCGCCAGGTTGAAGCTGGATGGGACACAAAATACACGGACATAGGCGAGCATTTGAACAAATTAAAATATTGGGGTGAACGAAATCATGTGCAAATCATTGCAAGGGAAGCAGCAAATTTTATTAACGCCAAGGCGCAGTGGCAAATTCATAAAATCATTCCTATGCCTCCGTCTGATGCAACAAGATACTTCCAGCCGGTTTATGAACTTGCAAAAGCAATTGGAATAATCTGTAACTTAGAGGTTGATTTTATTACACTTAAAAAATTAAAATCAACCAGTCAGTTAAAAGATATTGAATCTCCGGAGCAACGAAAAGAAATTTTGAAAGATGCATTTGACATACAGCAAAATGTTCTCACAGGAAAAAATGTTTTACTGTTTGACGACCTTTACCGTTCAGGAGAAACGCTCAATGCTGCCAGCGACATGATAAAAAACAAAGGCAATGCCGCTAATATATATGTATTGACAATCACTAAGACCCGTTCAAAGAAATGAAAAGCAAAGAGTATAACTGGTTTAAATTATTTAATACAACCGGCTTCGGAGCTAAAAGCATTCATTACATATTCCGTAATCTTCAAAGTCACGGACTGGCAATCCATGACCTGTTTGAACTTGACACCGCTCAGCTTCAAAATTATTTTCCTGAAATCGGCAGAGGAAAATTTTCAAGAGCAAGTTTACCAAGCTTGCAGCATCCTGATGAAGAAAAAATTTACAACGACTATCAAAAACTAAAAGAAGAAAAGGTTCACATCATCACGCTGGATGATGAAAGGTATCCTGAAAATGTTTTGGAAAATATGCAGGACAATGCTCCGCCAATTTTATTTTGCAAGGGCTATCTTCCGTTGCTTAATTCAAAAGGCATTTCAATAGTCGGGTCAAGAGATGTTGATGCGTTTGGAGTAATGCTGACAAAGAGTATTGCATCTAAACTTGCAGAGCATGGTTACAATGTTACTTCGGGTTATGCAAAAGGAGTGGACACAAGCGCTCACCTCGGTGCATTGGAGGCAGGCGGCACTACAACAATAATTTTAAGTTTCGGAGTAACTCACATCAGCATTAAAAAAGAAATGAAAGAATTGGATTGGGAACGCAATTCATTATTCATAAGTCAGTTTGCTCCCAATGAAAAATTCTCCGGCTCAAATGCCATGATTAGAAATAAACTTGTGTGCGCCATGTCGCAGGCAATTGTCGTGATTGCATCGGGACCTGAAAGAGATAAGGAAGGAAGAATGAGCGGAACGTATGATGCAGGAAAATCAGCATTGAAGATGGGCATTCCTGTTTTTGTTTTAAGCCCGCAGGTTTTGAAACCGCCTCCGCAGGGAAACATTGACCTGATTAAACTTGGCGGTGTTGAGTTTTCAGATGGCAATGATATTGTCAATTATCTGACTGAACACAAAAGCGAACCTGCTCTTGTTCAGGAAAAAGCTGAACCATATGGCATACCGGAAAAAAATCCCAAGTCAAAAAAAACCAAGACATCAACGGACGGGCAAACATCGTTTAATTTCTGAAGATGACTTGCAGTGAATCACGGAACCTGTTACCGCGGACAGGTTATTACCATGCTGCGGCAGGTGGGATACACGAAGCTTTTTCCCACCGACTATGTCGCGTTTTGCCGCGAGGGCTGATTCACTTCAGCCGCTTCACCAGGAAGCCCTTGTCACCGAAGATGCGAAAGACCTGGTATTTAATGCCCGGATTTTTTTTCTCCAAGTACCTGCACATTTTACCGGGAGTGTCTTTGCGGTGCCAGTCGCTTTTGTCTATCACAAGGTTTTCGCCTGCCCTCAGGCTGTGAATGTGGTGATAGGGCATGGTTCTTGGCCCGCTGCCGCTGAATTGGAGGGCAGCTGCTTCTTCGTTCGAAATTTTTCTTATCATGGTTGTTTTTATTGATGTGATGTGAAAGCAAAGTTACCGGAATTCAGTACACAAAGCTCCAAAGCCGGCTTCAAGTTATCCACAATCGGAGTGTTAAGAGCGACAATCAGCGTTATTCAGTATCAAAGCTGGCGTGTTGAGAGCCGAAGTTGGAGTGATGAGAGCCAAAGTTGGCGTATTCAGAGTCAAAATTAGAGTCATTTGGTATCAAAGTCAGCGTCAAGAGAGCCACAATTGGCGTGTAAAGAGCCACAATCGGACAAAATATTATTGAGTTATTCGTTTTTAATATAAAAATGAATAAACCCCTCTAAAATGGTCTTAATCAAAGGGCAGGTGACAAGTGAAAGTGAAAAGGTGATTAGTGATTTGAAAAGTAAAATTGCGGAGCAGGAAAAAGAGAGCGCTGCTCCCAACCTCACGGAAAATTTTTATAGATGGCATTCCTGTGCCCGAAACAAACGAACCAAACTTTATTGCCGCGGATGATTACACCAATCCTGTAATCGTCCGCCACGCGAATTCTGTAATGCACTTTAAATTTGCGAAGCTTCTTGAGATTCTGAATTTCATGGGTTGATGATGCGCGCTTCACATTGAGCACTGCATCAAACACCGCGGCAACCAGCGCGCGGTTGCTTGTTTCAAAATCGCGCTTAAAAGTTCCCTTATATTTTAATTCCATGTTTCCTGAACACTTCAAAAATTTCTTCTTCAGGAACGTCTTCGCTTTTCATCCCTTCGTCAATCCATTTGGCAAGGGCTTTGTCTTCCAAATCCTCATCCGTCAGCACGCGGGTTGTGAAGCGAAATTTTTTCAGCAGCGTCATGAAAAAGTTTTCGTCTTTCTCAGGAACATTTACAATTATGGTTTTCATAGACGATTATTTTACGGCACTAAATTATTGAAAATATTAAGAAGGATGTTATAGTGAGGAATAAGTTATTTTTACATGGAAAAAAAACCAGCAAACTTTTTATTGCATAACTTTGAAAAAAAATATTTCATGAGAACTGTATTAGTAGCAAAATTTGAAAACAGAAAAGATGCTAATGCTGCTGCGCGTTTTATTAAGACGTTGAGAAGCAAAGTGAAAATGCTGAGCGATGAGCAATGGGAGGATTTATATTTCGCTCAGCAGATTGAGAAGGGCATGCAGGAAAATGGCGTGGTCTCTCTTGACAAAATTCACCGTAAGCTGCGCAAATGAAAGTGACCGTTAAAGGCAGCTTTGACAGGGACATTGACAAACTCAGCAGCCGTGAACTCCGGCTGACGCTTGATGCAAAAATCACTCAGATTGAAAAGGCGCGTGATGCTTCACATATAACCGGACTGAAACTATTGGACGGCTACACCCATCACTACAGAATTCTTGTTAAAACCGGCAAACTTACTTACCGTATTGGCGCAATCATACGCGGAGAAAATATTTGGTTATACCAATGCTGATTGAAAATACGTAAGATTGACAATTGACAGTTAATAAAATTTGTGACGTATTAATAAGAATAGGAAAGATAAAACGTAAGAACGGGGTAACAGATGGAATCCTTTCTTACACCACAACAAGTCAT
>DATDOJ010000152.1:0-4632 GCA_035293345.1 Bacteroidia bacterium | reverse complement strand
AAAGTGGAAAAAGGGCAGACCCCTTACCAGTTCACCATCGGCAGCGAGCAGCAGAAGAATCTTTTCGAGAGGAAGTTTAAGAATTCGGAGGATTGACCGGAGGGGTGGGCAAAATCAAAAGAGCCATTTTTTGCCACCGCTTCTATAATAATGATGTTTTATATCTAATTAGTCAGGTTTGTCCTTATTTTTGGACTATAAAACATAATTATGGTAATTATCTTTGTTCCAGCGGACCTGCCTGTGGCAGGCAGGCATCAAACAGACGATAAAAAATAAGTAAAAAATCAAACTTAAATTATGACAGAAGGACAAAAATCATTGCCAAAATGGATACTTATAGTATCAGGACTTTTTGCATTACTTGAACTTATGGTAAGTGTATCATTATGCTTTTCACCGCAATCGGTTTTGGAGACAGTTGATCTTAATGCAAAAGGCGTTGACTACTTAATTTATATGTGGGCTGCCCGACAATTCGCCTTTGGTTTTATCCTTGGTTTTGCGACATTTAAAAAATCAATTCCTATGCTGACAATTGCATATATTTTCTTTTTAGTAATGTTTGTTGGCGATTTCTTTATTGGAATTTCACAAAAAGACAATTCACTTATCATTGGTGCTTTAGTAATGTGTATTATTTCTTCAGCATTGATATTTGCAATAAATAAGAGAAAATAATATTTGAGTACGCAGACAGCCAAGCAGGGACTAATAAATGGAAAGACAAGAAATACAACAAAAAATGATGGACAGAAAAGAACAACGAACCGCTAACAGCACATTTGCAATAGGCGGGGTTTCGTGCTCCGCAGACAGTTTTGTGGTTACAGAAAGTTCAGTTCTCCGAATGAACATTTGTGCTGAAAAGCCCGCCCATCGCAAATCTGCAAAACGTTATACGACACGCAGCCAATCAAAAGATAGGCACGACAGGGTGATCCACAATTGAGAAAACAGTATTACTTTCGTCCTTCTAAGCAGGGGTTTTATGCGTGGGACGTTGACCGATTAGTAGCCTTAACAAAACATTACCAACGCCAGCGGGTAAAGCTCGATTCTATCCGAGAGGTCAATGAGGCTTTTTGGTTTGGCGACAAGACCGATGAACTGACATGGCGATCAATTCTGGAACACGTGCGATTAATACGAGAGACGGATTTGAGCTTTCCAATAATCCTGTCCTCGGAGGGTCGCGTTATGGACGGCATGCATCGAGTTGCAAAAGCCCTGCTTGAGGGTCAGGAAACGATCGAAGCGGTTCAATTCAGGCAAGACCCTCAACCGGATTACGAAGATGTACATCCTGATGATTTGCCATATTGACGTGCCGCCTACCAATCACTCATGCTAACAGATTCGACGGCTGCGCGGCGTATAACAGGCAAGCTTTGGGGACAGTGGCTACTTTTAACTGACAGCAAGAAATGAACATTTACAATATGACAACCATTCCAAGTTTTCTACAAAAGAACAAGGGGACTATTGCTTACAGCATCAGTTTAGCTTTTCTGCTGTTCCTTCTCAAATGGTTAGAACTTCGTTTTATAATATTTGACCATTCATTTGAAATCTATATCGGAGCTATTGCTGTCATTTTTACTGCATTAGGTATATGGCTTGCCTTAAAACTTTCAAAACCAAAAATTGAAACCGTAGTGGTAGAAAAAGAAGTGTATGTAAACAGAAATGAAAATTTTGTTCTTGATAAATCACTTGTCTCCCAACTTGAACTAAGCAAGCGGGAGTTGGAAATATTGAGTTTATTGGCACAAGGACACAGCAACCAGGAAATTGCCGCAAAACTTTTCGTTTCATTAAGCACCGTCAAAACACATATTCAAAATCTTTTTGAAAAGTTAGATGTGAAAAGACGGATACAGGCAGTTGAAAAGGCAAAAAGATTAAATCTCATCCCTTAAAAACCTCATACTTTGGTATGAAAATAAGCAGCACAGCAGAAAAATAGCCGAAAGTATGACCAGAAAAACTTGTGCATTAGCCACATTTGCACCTAAAAGAATATAAAAAAATGAAAAAGAATATTATCATCTACGGACTCATAGCAGGCATTGTTGTTTCTATTTTAATGCTGTCTATTACCAACTACATAAGCCATTGTAAAGGCAACGTTGATTATGACACAAGTATGCTCATCGGGTATGCTTCTATGCTCATCGCCTTTTCACTTGTTTTTGTTGGCATTCGCAATTACAGAGATAAATACAATGAAGGAGTTATCAGTTTTGGCAAAGCGTTTAAAATAGGGACTATGATTGTTTTAATCGCTTCCACCATTTATGTTGTTGCCTGGCTTATTGACTACTTTTTTTTCATACCCGATTTTATAGAACAATATTCAGCACACGAGTTTGACAAACTGAAAGCAAGCGGAGCAAGCCAAATAGAAATAGATAAGCAAACAAAAGAAATGGAAAGTTTTGCCAGGATGTATAAAAATCCATTCTTTAATGCGATGATGACTTACATCGAAATTTTACCAGTCGGGTTGATTGTAACGCTTATCAGTTCATTAATTTTAAAAAGAAAAGCAGCAAAAAATTAAACAGAAAAAGAACATGGGAAAAGTAGCAGAAATGAAAGCGAAAGAAACCGAATCCAGTGTAGAGGACTTTATCAACCCCCCCCGTAGGCGCGAAGCTGAAAAAAAGCCAGCGTGTCAGGGCTTCGTGACATCGACAAACAGTGGAGCAGAACCCACTTTAAAAAACGAAGCATAAATAAATAAATGTGGCGACTAGGCAAAAACAAAATGAAAAAAACAAATAAAATGGAAGAACAAAAAAATGAAACGACAAACACAGGTTCAACTAACGACACAACCCCTAAGGTAACAGGAATTGGTGGAATTTTCTTTTTTTCTGACAATCCCAAAGAAACGAAAGAATGGTATGCCAAAAATTTAGGGCTTGAAATGAATGAATGGGGTGCGTGTAGTTTTGAATCCAGGAACGTTAACAAACCTGACGAGATAAACTCTCTTCAATGGAGTCCTTTCAAAAAAGGCAGTGAATATTTCGCACCTTCAAAAAAGGAATTTATGATTAATTACCGAGTTCAGAATATTGAAGGACTTGTAAACAAACTCAAAGAAAACGGAGTGACAATTGTTGATGAAATTGCGACTTACGACTATGGAAAATTTATACATATTATGGACACAGAAGGCAACAAAATAGAACTTTGGGAACCCAATTGACGCTGACTTGTAAAAAAAACATACAATGAAAAAAATAACTTTAATAATAATAGCATTAGCAACATCATTCTGTTTTGGTTTTGCTTTCAAATCAATCATTACAAACAATATTAACGACAACATCAAAATCAAAAGAGTAACAAGCATTGGCGGAATCTTTTTTAAATGCAAAGACCCCAACAAAATGAGAGAATGGTATAAAACGCACTTGGGTTTTAACACCAACCGATACGGGACAGTGTTTGAATGGCGACAAGCCACGGACTCTTCTAAAAAAGGTTTTTCGCAATGGAGTCCATTTAAAGATTCAACACATTACTTTGAACCGTCAGCGAAGGATTTTATGATCAATTATAGAGTTGCTGACTTAGAGGGGCTTGTTGAGGAACTGAAAAAAGAAGGTGTAACAATTCTTGACACAATAGAAAGCTATAATTACGGAAAGTTTGTCCACATACTGGATGCTGAAAGAAACAAGGTTGAGCTATGGGAACCCAACGACATTGAATATGAAAAACTCGGTGTGCAGATGGGCAGCAAGACGACCAAATGATGTTAGAACTCTCACTGACAGCGTGTGCGACATCAAACAGTTGTGCTGCTATTTTACTTTATTGCTTGGTGACAGGTTTGTGCTTCTAACTGCCCGCCTTCGCCAAGCCCCGAACCGTTAGAGGAACATTGCACGGCCGGGACGGGTGTTATCCGTCTTAGCAAGCCGTAAGTGGAAAACGAGACCATGAACGAAGAACTCTATCCGAAAGTCTATTTATACAGACGAATAGTCCAAAGTAAGTTGTTCATCGACGCCAACTTCAGTGAGAATATCGATCTCGACGGCATTTCCGAGCAGGCATCGTTTTCCAAATTTCATTTTATCCGTATTTTTAAGAAGATTTATGGCAAAGCACCGCATCAGTATCTCTCCTATGTAAGACTCGAGAAAGCAAAAGAACTTTTGAAGCAGGATATTTCTGTAACAGAAGTGTGTTTTGCCGTAGGGTTTGATAGCCTGAGTTCATTTACAGGTTTATTCAAACGATGCGTTGGACTGACTCCGTTGGCTTACCAATCGCAGCAACACCATCGAAAAGCCGAAACTGCAAATGCGCCTCTGAAGTTTATCCCCAACTGTTACGCCGGAAGAAAAAATAAATCTAAATAAAGCAATTTTGGAGAAGCAACGTCGTAAATCATTGCTTATCTTGCTAGCGTCATTTACAATATAAGGATGAAACAATGATCTCACGAATGTCGCACGTTAGCGTTTATGTCCTCGATCAGGACAGCGCATATGATTTTTATGTTAAAAAGCTAGGCTTTCAGGTACGTACAGATGCCCCCATGGGTCCCAAAATGCGTTGGCTGACGGTTTCTCCGCCAGACCAGCCCGATCTTGAGATAACACTCCT
>DATDOJ010000151.1:0-10231 GCA_035293345.1 Bacteroidia bacterium | reverse complement strand
CCTCTGGACGCTCGGATGGAGAATGACAACGGGTTTGGAATTTAAGTTACGCTATGGTTTGGATTACCGTGTGCTGATGAACCACGAACACGTGAACACTGCCGATGAAATAGAAACTGTGCTCAATTATTTTTACGCCACAGTCAAGTGTTCCTGCTTTGGGATTAATAAGAGAATTGCACTCTACAGATTTTATGAATGCACGGCTCCGCGTGTTGAGGTGGCGGAGGATTATTTGAAAACTGCCTCCACGCGTTGAAGAAATCCTGCGCGGGCGGGCGGGAGCGGGTGGAGGAAAAATTAATTTTGGAAAAAATATGGCGGAGGAAAAGAACATCTGATGGCACAAAATATTAACGCATGATAAAGTCAATTCAAATATATCTTGATACCTCGGTTATTAATTTTCTTTTTGCTGATGACTCACCTGAAAAAAAAGAATTGACCATTGAGTTATTCAGCCGCTTTATAAAGACAGGATTTTATGAATCGTTTATCTCCGATTTTGTCATTGCTGAAATTGAGCAAACACCGGATGAGGAGAAAAAAAATAAATTGCTTAAAGTGGTTGAAGAATATTCGCTGACGCTTATTGATCTGACGAACCGGAATGAAATTGAAGAGCTGGCAGGCAAGTATATGGCTGCCGGCATTATTCCTGAGAAAAAGTATTTGGATGCATTGCACATTGCCACAGCCGTAACCAAACAAATTCCGTATCTTGTGAGTTGGAATTATAAGCATCTTGCAAACATCAACAAGGAACATCAGGTGAGAATTATCAATATGGCAAATAATTATATTCACGATTTCAGAATCATCACACCCTTTGAACTAATGGACTATGGAAACTAAAGTTTCAAAAGCTCAGCTTGAAGTTTGGGAATGGAAAGAAAAACTTTATGAGGAACTCAAAAACATTCCCGAATCAAAACGCATCGGCTACCTCATTGACAAAGTGAAAAACACGGTTGAAAAACTGAGGAAGAAAAAAGGAACTTCATAGTAAAAATGAAGGAGGGATTCGTGGATGCGCATCGCACCGCATTGATGATGGCTTGTTCGTGTACACGGATTTTGGTTTGGGAAAGAATTACTTTTGGAAAAAATATGTCGGATGAAAAGAACATCTGACAACCCGGAAATAAAAATGATGTTCGAAAATTATCCGAAGAAAAGAACGGAGCTTCCTGAAGAATACAGGAAAATTTATTCTGTTTACTACAAGAAAAACAGGGAAGGGAAAATGCCTGCGTCTTCTCTGTCGCAGCGAATGGAGGCGTGGCTTCACAGGAAAGTTGCAGGAGATGTGTCGGGAGAAAACAATAAGTCAACGCTCGAAATAGGAGCGGGCACGTTGAACCAGTTGAAATATGAGCAGACAAAACCATACGACATCGTTGAACCGTTTACGGAATTATACAGCGATTCGGAATTCAAAAGTTCTGTCCGCGAAATATTTCAGGACATCCGTCAAGTCAACGGCTCGAAAAAATATGACCGCATCACTTCCATCGCCACGTTTGAACATATCACCAATTTGCCTGAAGTTGTTGCGCGGACGTGCATCCTGCTGAATGAAAACGGATGCCTGCGTGTTTCCATTCCCAATGAAGGAACTTTCCTCTGGACGCTCGGATGGAGAATGACAACGGGTTTGGAATTTAAGTTACGCTATGGTTTGGATTACCGTGTGCTGATGAACCACGAACACGTGAACACTGCCGATGAAATAGAAACCGTGCTCAATTATTTTTACGCCACAGTCACGTGTTCCTGCTTTGGGATTAATAAGAGAATTGCACTCTACAGATTTTATGAATGCACGGCTCCGCGTGTTGAGGTGGCGGAGGATTATTTGAAAACTGCCTCCATGCGTTGAAGAAATCCTGCGCTGGCAAACCTAAGGGGCAGCGCAGAAATATCAGTTTAGATAAATTATCTTTGCTCAAACAAAATGATAAAGACAATGAAACGGGAATTCGCATATAAGTTCAACAAACTGCCGCATGCAATTCAGGAGGAAATTTTGAATTACATCGAGCAGCTTTTTATCAAATACAAGAAGAGTATTTCTCCGAAGAAGAAGAAAAACGCTTTCGGCTTTGGATGGGAAAACGGATTGTCTGATTTGAAAGACCAATTTACTTCTGTTGAACTTCAGCATAAGATAAACGAATGGCGATGAAATACCTGGTGGACACCAACATTTTTTTGGAAGTGCTGCTGAACCAGGAAAAGAAAGTTAAATGCAAAAAGTTTCTGAATGACCATGCCGGGCAGATTTGTTTATCCGACTTCTCGCTGCATTCAGTTGGTGTGATTCTGTTCAGATATTCCAGAACAGACATCTTTGACAAATTTGTTGAAGACCTTCAGCACAACGCGGGCATTGTGAGTTTGCCTTTTTCTGAATACAGAAGAGTGGCTGAAGCAAGAAAAAAATTTACACTTGATTTTGATGACTCATACCAATTGTGCGTGGCGAAAAATTATGACCTTGCCATTGTGACTATGGACAAAGATTTTAAAGCCATTAAAGACACGACTGTTTTATTTTTATAATGTGCCAACCACACAGGTTGATGAAATCCTGCGCGGGCGGGCGGGAGCGGGTGGAGAAAAAATTAATTTTAGGAAAATATTTAGGATGAAAGGAGAAAACCGGGAGGAAGGTTTTTTATTTACTTTTGTTGAGTAAAACAAAACACAATGAGCAAGCGATATAATATTCTGATTGAAAAAGGAGAAGATGGTTATTTGATTTCTTCTGTCATCGAATTGCCCGGCTGCCACACACAGGCGAAAACCTATGATTCTTTAATTAAGAGAACCGAAGAAACGATTGCCTTGTATCGGAGTGTTAAGAAATAATTATTCTATTATGAAAACAGTTATCGTCAGCATTTCAGAAAAGAAAGAAAGAGTGTTGAATTCCTTCCTTAAAAAGAACCGCATCAGGTCGCGGATGGTTTCGGAAGAAGAGATGGAAGATGCTGCTCTTGCAAAATGGATTGACGCAGGAATGAAGACCGAAGATATTCCGATTCAAAAAGTGTTTGACTTGCTGCGGAAGAATGGAGCTAATCGCTAAGGGAAGTTTTTATCATGATGTTGCGAAAATCAGCAACCGAAAATTGAACCAGGCGCTGTTGGATGCGCTTGACAAAGCAGAGAGAGCAAAAAATATTTCTGAAATACCGCACCTGAAGAAGCTAAAAAAGTTTGATGTCCATTACCGCATTAAAGTTGCAACTGATTACCGGATTGGAGCAATAGTCAGGGGCAATAAAATATGGCTTGCCTGTTTCGGTCACCGAAGTAATTTCTACAAAAATTTTCCGTGAAAGTTATCTCCAAGCGTTGATGAAATCCTGCGCGGGCGGGCAAAGAAGGGGTGTAGAAAAAAATTAATTTTGGAAAAAATATGTTGGAGAATAAGAATATTATGAAAACAAAATTTTATTTATTTATTGGAGTAATAATTCTATTTATGACTTCCTGCACAACTTATTATATGACATCATCGAGTTTAAAGGAGCAATTGAAAGCAATAGACCCGGATAAGATACATGATGCGTATGATTTTCGTCTTGGATTAGCCGGAGTTGCATTGAAGGGAGGAAAATTTTTTTATAATGGAATTTCAACTCTTAAATGTACAGATAAAGACGGCAACGTAGTAATAAAAGAAGTAAACACTCAAACAGGAATCCGACTTACAGATAATACAGGCAGGCGTTTAACATTATATTTTGATTCAATATTTCTAAGAGACAGTTTGATTTACGGAAGTAAATCTCATTTTATCACATTACCGGTTCAGCCAATGTTCATTGATAGCTTAACCAAAATAGAAATTCAATAAAACTATCATTTCTTAGAACGTACTGATTAACCCAAAGTGAATCTTCCCGTTGCGGAGGAGGACCTGGTTGTTTTCTCTGCCGAGAGCGTAGATGAAAGAAAAAATTCCGAGGCGTGTTTCAAACGTGATGCCTCCGCCAAAACCGAGCGGGGTGCCGCTGCGGATGATTGTGTTGCGGCTCTGGTCGCGGAAGTATGCCTGGTTCACAAAAGCGAGCAGGTAGGAATTCTGCTCGAGGAGAAAACGGTATTCGATGTTTCCGATGGCGTAGAGCGTTGCGTTGATGGATTCTTCGTCAAAGCCGCGCAGGGTTTTTAGCCCGCCAATGCGGAAGCGCTCGTTGCTGAAAATGACGGGGCTGTACTGATATGCACTTTTGACGCCTGCGGTAATCACGCTTTGCTTTGCGAGCGGGAAATAATAATCGGCTTGCAACAAGGCGTGATATTGTGTGCTGCGCAGTTTTAAGCTGTCGTAGATGGCGGGGTTTAGGTCGGCATTTTTGTGAATGACTTTGTCACCGATGCGGGCTTCGGCATCGAGGGAAAATCCTTTGCGCGGGTTGAGGCGGTAGTCCAAATGCTCGGCATGGAGGGCGAGACCGTATTGCGTGGTGCTGATGTCGGCAAACGATGGCAGCGTGGTGAAATACTGAAACGTAGCGGTGGAAAGAAGATTGCTTTCCTTGATGCTGACGAATGCCTTGAGCGAATTGTTTCCGTGAATGATGTACTGTATGCCGATGTCGCGGGTGATATCGAGATAAGTGGTGTCTTTCTTGAAGATGGAGAGAAATAAATCAATCCCAAACGGAGTGGAGAAAAGAAACGGGTAATTGAATCTGACTTTCAAATCCTGCGAAAGGGGTTCAGGTTTTTTCCAGTTGAGTTCCATGATTTCTCCGCGTGCAAATGAGTTGATGAGTTTGAGGTGGGCATCACCGGTGAGTTCGTATTTGCCCGGAGTGTTTTCCGGTGGCGGCACCAAGCCGACAACTAAATCGAACTGGCTGGCGCGTTTGCTTTCAAGGAAAAGTTCTATGCGCGCTTTATCTTCAGTGAAGACAATGGTGTAGGGTTTTATTTCGTTGACGAAAGCAATTTCCTTAAGGCGCGAACGGATGTCGCGGATGAGGGATTCATTATATATAGAGCCCGGCTTGATGCTGAGGTAGCTGTAGAGATAGACGGGTGCAATCTTTGCGCTTCCGTAAACGACAACGCTGTCAATCCTTATGAGCTTGTTGCGGGAGAGGTTTAATTGTGTAGTGATATTTCCGCCATCAATACTGATACTGTCGAGGCGAACGGATGCAAACGGGTAACCGTTGTTCTCGCACCACACCAGGATTTTTTCCATGAACTTTGATGCACGTTTGTAGTCAACGATTTGTCCGGAAAATATTTTTTCGCTGAAGCCGGAAGAGCGAAGAATGCCTTCGTCAACATTTCCTGCACCGAGTTTTAACCACGTATATTTTTCTCCTGTGTGGAGGCAGGCGGTGAGTTTTGTTGAATCTTTTTGGAGAGAATCGAAACCGGCTGCGAGGAAACCTTCACTGCGGAAGTTCTCAATAATTTTCTGAATCTCTTTGCCACGGCTCAGCGAATCGCGGAATTCTTTTTTGTAGGAAAGGAGTTTTTGAGTTTCAGGATTTACTGTGTCGCAAAAATTTATGTTGAGTTTGTATTGGGCGTGGGAATTTAAATAGGCAAATAGGCAAATAGGCAAAAGGCAAAAGGCAAAAAAGTTTTTCGGGTTTAGGTTCACGGCAGAAAATTAAAACAATAGAACGCAGATGACGCAGATTAATTATGATTTAAAATGATTTTATTAAATCATGTTTTATCATAACCATCATGAAAATCTGTGGTCTATTTTTTTTACAAACTCCAATCAATCGGTTCCTTTCCTTGTTGCTTCAGTAATTCATTTGTCTTTGAAAAATGGCGGCACCCAAAGAAACCTGAATCGGCAGAGAAGGGTGAAGGGTGAGCCGCTTTCAACACATGATGTTTTGTTTTATCAATCAGCGCTTCTTTTGCCTGTGCATATTTTCCCCAGAGAATAAAAACCAATCCCGACTTTTCTTCTGACAATCTGCGGATGACAGCATCTGTAAATGTTTCCCATCCTTTATTTTGATGCGAGCCGGGAGTATTTGCACGAACAGTTAATGTTGCATTAATAAGAAGTACTCCCTGCTTAGCCCACTTCTGAAGATTGCCACTCTGCGGAATAGGAATTCCTAAATCCGTCTTCATTTCTTTAAAAATATTTCCGAGTGATGGCGGAGGACGGACACCATCGGGAACAGAAAAACAAAGTCCGTGCGCCTGACCTGCTCCGTGATACGGGTCCTGACCAAGCAAAACGACTTTCACGTTTTCAAACGGAGTCAGATCAAAAGCAGAGAAAATATTTTTGACGGGAGGATAAATTGTTTTGCCGGAATTTTTTTCTTCCGCAAGGAATTGTTTCAGTTCAGAAAAGTAAGGTGAACGAAATTGTTCATGGAGGATGCTTGTCCAGTTTTGCGTGGTGATGGGTTCGATGGTTGTCATCTTTCTTGTGAATCGGTTATTGAGTTATTAAGTTATTGGTAGTCGGTATTTTTACTTAATAACTCAATAACTCAATAACCTAATAACTTGTTTGTTCCTCAGTAATATTTTTGTGCTACCTCAAGTAACCAAAGCAAAAGTAATAAGTATAAGTTTTTCACGTTAACGGTTATGTTAATAAAAACCTCATGTGCATTCAAATAATAAAACTACCTTTGCTGATAATTACCACCTGAAATAAAAACAATCAAAGACCTCAAAGATATGTTCTCACTCAAAAAAGCGTTAGCATTTTTTTCAATTCTTGCCCTCATCGGAATGCTTGCTTCGTGCAAGTCGCATGAAAAATGCCCGGCATACGGCAAAGCGCAACCCGCTAAACACAGCACGGAAAAGAACAGTTGAGAATTTTCTGAAAGAAATTTTCTGAGGTGATGTTCAGTAATTGAACGTCACCTTTTGTTTTATATCGGGGTGTAAACTCTTTGCAACAGGACAGTTGAGCGCAGTGTTCTCTAAAAGTTTTTTCTGTTCAGCAGAATAATTATTCGGAGGGAAAGATATTTCCATCCACACTTCCGATATTCTCCGCGGACCGCCCGCCATCACCTTAGTGATTTTTGCAGATGCATTATCCATGTTGATGTTGTTGTCATTGGCAACAATGCCCATTGTAGTAAGAGCACAAGTGCCAAGCGCATTGGCAACAGAATCGGTCGGAGAAAAGGATTCTCCCTTGCCGCGGTTGTCCGGTGGTGCATCAGTGATTATTTCAACACCCGATTTTGTGTGCGTGGCTTTGCAGCGGAGCTGCCCGATATAAATGATATCTGATGTTTGCATAGAATAACTTTGTTGTTCAGGATTACGTTTTAATTATTCGGTAAAAATAATAATTACAAATATAGAATTTACGTAGCTTTGCCTCAATGAAACGGCTGCTCCTTTTTATTCTCTCACTAAGTTTAATGATTCCGTTTTTTGTTTCTGCGCAGACACCGGAAACACCTGCACTGGAAGAAGACCAGACCATGCTTTATAATTACGAAGCGCATGGCGGCTTTGTTCTTCATTCCGGAAGTTGGGGATTGGTCTACCGTAAAGGCAAACACGTGACGGGTTACAAGAAAAAATTTTACGAGATTGAATTCGCCCACATGAGGCATCCGAAGGAAATAAAACTCACCAATCCATATTATGAAAACAGCAAGCCGTTCGCTTTCGGTAAACTTAATTCGCTGCTGATTTTCCGCGGAGGAGTCGGCATGCAACATGCTCTGTTCGGAAGAAACCAGCACAGCGGTGTCGAGATAAGATACTTGTTTGCTGCGGGCGTGTCAGCGGGATTAACCAAGCCGATTTACCTCGAGATTCTCAAGCAGGGAATACCTCCGGAACTGAATGATGTTGTGATTGAACGTTACAATCCTGATGTACATCAGTTGCAGTATATTTTAGGACGCGCTGCTTTTACCTATGGATTCGATAAAATGTCTTTATACCCGGGCGGTTATGCGAAATTTGCTTTGAGCTTCGAATATGGTAGCGGGAGCACTGATGTAAAAACAATTGAAGCAGGAGTCGTTGCAGATTTTTACGGAAAAAAAATTCCGCTGATGGCGTACATCGAAAACAAAAATTATTTCCTCAACCTTTACGTTGCCCTTACCTGGGGCGGCAAGTGGTAATTACTCCGAAGAAAATTTTATGTCCGAAATTATTTCGACTGAAAATATTCAGCGCGTCAGGAAACCTGACTGGCTTCGTGTGAAGTTGCCATCAGGAACGAATTATTCTTTCGTCCGCGAAACGGTGACGAATAATAAACTCCACACCATTTGCCAGAGCGGCAATTGTCCCAATATGGGTGAATGCTGGGGCGCTGGAACAGCAACGTTCATGATTCTCGGAAACATCTGCACCCGCTCCTGCGGATTCTGCAATGTGGCAACCGGACGACCGCTTGCCGTTGATTGGAATGAGCCGCAGCGCGTTGCCGAGTCAGTGAAAAAGATGAAAGTGAAACACTGTGTAATTACCTGTGTTGACCGCGATGATTTGGAAGACGGTGGCGCTGCAGTATGGGTGATGACGATAAGAGCAATCCGGAAACTGAATCCTTCAACAACACTCGAAACACTTGTCGGTGATTTTGCAGGGCAGTGGAAAAATCTTGACCGGGTTATCAGTGAAAAACCGGAAGTGATTTCTCACAACCTTGAAACCGTAAGACGTCTGACAAAACAGGTGAGAGTTCAGGCGAAGTATGACCGGAGTTTGGAAGCGCTGAAACGAATCAGTGAATCAGGAGTGAGAACAAAATCCGGAATCATGCTTGGGCTGGGAGAAACAAAGGAGGAAGTGCTCGAATCTATAGATGACCTGAGGAATGCCGGGGTGAATGTGCTGACCATAGGGCAATATCTTCAACCCACTAAAGAACATTTACCTGTTGCCGAATATGTGCATCCCGGTATATTTGCCGAACTGAAGGAAACCGCTCTTTCAAAAGGATTTATGTTTGTTGAAAGCGGACCTCTGGTGCGCTCTTCCTTTCATGCAGAAAAGCATGTGGATGCCATCTGCAAATAAATTTAATCTTAGCTTCTAATAATATCTGTATCTTTATCCCTTGTAAAAATTCTAATCAAATCAGAACAATGAAAAAACATTTACTCTTTCCGGTCATGAGCATTGCCATGTTTACCGGGTTATTTATCTTAGTCAGTGATGTTCCCGGTGATAAAAAATATTCTCCGAGAAACAGCACGAAAGTTGACAAGCAGGATGCCTACGGCTATATGCAATGGCTGATTTCAAAGCGTGCCAATTCCCTGACAGGAACAATTGACATTGCCGATGTTGAAGCAGCGCGCCAGCAGGCAGATGCCATGGCAGGCGGAAGAGTGTTAGGACTCGCCTGGGAAGAAATGGGCCCCAATAATGTCGGAGGCAGAACGCGTGCTTTTCTCATAGACAGAACCGACCATAACCGCCTTTATGCAGGCGGAGTGGGTGGCGGCTTGTGGTATTCCACCAATGCGGGCGGCTCGTGGCAGCGGATTAATGGAGGTGATGCCATGAACAGTTTGTCTGTGGCTTCAATTTGCCAGGGCACGGATGGGCATATTTACTTTGGCACAGGCGAAGGATTGTACTTCAACTTTGGTGACGGAACTGGCGGGTTGGAAGGAAAAGGAATCTACAAATCCGTAAATCCTTCCTCGACTTCCTCACCGGCTCTTGATTTTGCTCTTCTTTCTTTTACCTGGCAATCGGCTCAGCAAAGCACATTTAAACATGTTAATAAAATGGCTGCTTCACCAACTAATCCTCAGAGAATCTATGCAGCTACAGCACGTGGATTAAGAATTACTAATGATGGTGGAGCCAACTGGATTAATCCGCTGGGTACCGTGCTCAGTACTGGCAGAGATGTTGATGTTGCTTCTGACGGAACTGTGCTTGCATGTGTGAACAACAGAGGGTATCGTTCAGCCAGCGGAGATAGCGGAACCTATACTTTATTATCCGGTGGGTTGCCTTCCGCTGGAGCAAGCCGTGTTGAATTTGCCATCGCGCCATCAGACCCAAATATTATGTATGCATGTGCTGCAATATCCTCTACAAACCCTGCTACAAATGAGCATTTGCTTAATGTTTATATGTCAACCAATCAAGGAAGCAATTGGACAGTCATAGGACCTGGAGGAGTGCCAACCATTTTCGACCCTTTGGGAGGTCAGGGCGGTTATAATAATGCTCTTTCTGTTGCACCGGATAATGCGTATAAAATTTT
>DATDOJ010000150.1:0-5965 GCA_035293345.1 Bacteroidia bacterium | reverse complement strand
TGGGAACATCCAAATCCGGCTTGCAGGTTGTGAGCATTGAAAAAATAAATGCAACAAGCAGAAGAGAAAAAATATTTTTCATCGGGTAAATATCTGTAAAAATGGAACGCGGATGACGCAGAAAACAATGATTGACACTGATTTTTTTATCTGCTCTTATCTGTCCTTTCCGTGTCATCCGTGTTCTATTTATTTCTGATTAATTTCGCCAGCAAACGAAATCAAAACATGGAGATTAAAAGAACAGTAACCGTTTATGCCGAGATGACACCCAATCCGCAGGCGATGAAATTTGTCACGGATATTTTTCTCTGCGAGAACCCTATTGAATATGCTTCTCCTGAACAAGCGGAAACAAATCCTCTTGCAAAAAAAATGTTTGAGTTTCCTGCTATAAAAAATGTTTTCATCCTCTCCAACTTCATCACGTTAACCAAGGAAGGAAACCAGGATTGGTATGAATTGATTGGAGCAATCCGCGAGTCCATAAGGAATTATTTTATAAGTAATGAAGCTCCTGTTCTGACAAGCGTTCCTTCTGCAACGGATTCTGTTGCCAAAGAAATAATTTCTTCCACGGAACTCGAAACCAAAATAAAAAGTGTGCTTGAAGAATACGTCCGCCCCGCAGTGGAGCAGGATGGTGGCGCCATTGATTTCAAATCATTCAAGGATGGAAAAGTAACGCTCCTCATGCGCGGCTCGTGCAGCGGGTGTCCGTCTTCTTCTGTGACATTGAAAGGCGGTATTGAAAATCTTTTCCGCCAGATGGTTCCGGAAGTGACGGAAGTTGTGGCGGAGGAAGTTTAGAAAAAGTATTCATCGCAAAGACGCAAAGACGCTAAGTAATTAATAGAAGCTTTCTTTGCGCCTCAGCGTCTTTGCGGTTAAATTGAATCACCCCTCATATTTTCCTACTATAGGCATTCGCCTTCCCAACCCGAATGCCTTGGGAGAAACGCGCAGCACAGGAGCAAGTTGTTTCCGTTTGTACTCATTGCTGTTCACCATGCGCATCACTTTCATAACAGTGGCTTCATCAAATCCGAGTTTGATGATGTCTTTCGGGTGAGAGAATTTTTCAATGTACTGGTAAAGAATTTTATCGAGCACATCAAAATCAGGAAGCGAGTCAGCCGTCTTCTGCTCTGGGCGTAGTTCTGCCGAAGGTGGTTTGGTGATTATGTTTTGCGGAATCACTTCACCGTTTCTGTTCAGCCAGTTGGCAAGTTCGTACACATCTGTTTTATATAAATCGCCAATCACTGAAAGCCCGCCACTCATATCACCGTAAAGAGTTCCGTAGCCGGTGGCGAGTTCACTTTTGTCGGAAGTGTTCAATAAAATGTAGCCGTGTTTGTTGCATAATGCCATCAGCAGCATGGAGCGGATTCGTGCCTGGATATTTTCTTCAGTGATGTCAAATGGTTTGTCTTTAAAAACCGGATGCAGGCGTTCCATATATTCATCATAGATGCTGAAGATGCTGATTAAGTCATAATGCACATCCATGTTTTTACAAAATTGAACTGCATCACTCACTGAATGCATGGTGGAAAATTTTGACGGCATCAAAACGGGTTTCACATTTTCTTTTCCCAGCGCGTGAACAGCAAGAACAAATGTCACCGCAGAATCAATTCCTCCCGACAAGCCAAGCGTTGCTTTGGTGAAATTCATTTTGCTGAAATAATCCCTGATGCCCAAAATCAATGCATCATAAATAAGTTCTGTCTTAGGATTTATTTTTATCTCTGCGGGAGAAGTAGTATTCAGTGTTTTCGTATCGGCAATAAAAAAATCTTCTTCAAAAAATTTCATCTGGTTAACGACTTCACCTTTTGAATTCATGGTGAGCGAACCGCCATCAAAAATTAATTCTGTCTGCGAGCCGACATGATTCACATACAGAACTGGCAGTTTGTATCGCTGTGCATTTTTGGCAAGAATATTTTTCCGGATGTTGTAATGGTCGTAAGCAAACGGTGACGCGGCAATATTGATGATAAAAGAAGGATTGTCTTTTATGAGTTCATCAACGGGACAGAAAGTGTAGAGCGGGTCTTCTTCAAGATTCCAAAGGTCTTCGCAAATGGTGAGGGCAAATCGCTCTCCCTTGTATTCAATTACTTCTGAATCCCTTCCAGGTTCAAAGTAGCGGTACTCGTCAAACACATCGTAAGTCGGCAGCAGGCATTTGTTAATGATTTTTTTTATTTCTCCGTCAGCAATAAAGTAAGCGGAGTTAAAAAGATTTTTCCCCTCGCGGACAGGATTACGGCTTGGTGAACCGACAATCACACCAATTCCTTTGCTTGCTTCAGCAATTCGTTGCATAGCTTTTTCCGACTGCTCGGTGAAATAACTGTAGTCGAGAAAATCGAGAGGAGGATAACCGCACACACACAGCTCAGCAAAAACAATCATATCCGCACCACTGTCTTTTGCTTTCTGAATCTGCGCAATAATAGCAACAGAATTCATTTCAAAATTCCCGATGTGCAAGTTGAGTTGTGACAGTGCTATTTTCATCCCGATAAATAATCAGGAAGCAAATCTAAGAAATCAGAAAGTCGGGATGCCAAAAATAAATTCAGCAGTGGATTCGCAGTGTAACCTCTCTCTTTTGGAGAGGGGTTGGGGAGAGGCAATTTCTCAGAAGAAAACTCCAACGTTCAGCGACATGTAATTTGAAATAGCTTTAAGTTCTGTGTCAGGGTCATCAGGATTTTTACCTGTGAGAACATCTGTAAACCCATTACTGAACTGCAAAGCAGCCATGATGGCAGTGTTGCCGCTGATTCTGTATTCAAGACCGAGTGCAAACAGCAGTGATACATTCAATGAAGCAATCTGACCGGATATGTCAATATCGGAACTTGTAGTGTCAGTTTTTACTTGTGATGGATTTGTCTTGGAATGTGAAAAGTCAGATTTTGCAGCAATGTTAAAAGCAGGTTGAAACCCAAACTGTCCGAAGTAAGTGATATATCCTATTTCATTTGTTTTCATTTTTATTGTAAGAGGTATTTCAATGTATTTAAGATTATAAGTATCCTCTCCTGAAAAGGAAACATTTGAATTATTGGCATAAGCATATTTTAATTTGCCACCTCTATAGCTTATTTCAATGCCTGTGCTAAGAGCATAATTTTTTGAAAAGTTGTAATCCATCATCAGACCATAAATAAATCCGATGCGCGAACCGTTGGAAGAATAGTTCATAATATCGGGTTTCAACCACGCAAGCGATGGAGCTACCTTAAATCCAAAGCGGAATTTTGTGTCGGGCTTCTCCTGTGCAACAGCAACGCTCACGAAACAAACTGCTGAAATAATTGCGAATATCTTTTTCATATTTTTGAACGGATTATTTTTCTAAAAGAATTATTTAACCAGCGACAATGTTAGCGAAACTTTTCAGACGATTTCCCGGAATCACTTTCATTTTTATTTACACTTTTCTGTTCATTACTGCATGCACGTGCAATCCTCCTGACCCTGATGTCTCCTCCGTGCAGATTGACAAAACCATCCTGCGTTTCGATTCCGATTTAACTGCCCATGTCAGTGACATTGGTTTCATAAGAGAGAAATACGCAAATTTTTTTAACCGCTATATCAATGATATCACCCGCATCAGCCGCGACAGCGCAACGCTTAGTGCCGACCTGCAGCGATTTGTCACCGATTCCGATTTCATTGAAGTGAATCGCGCAGTGCAGGAAGCTTTCAAAAATATTTCTGAAACTGAAACCAAAATTGTTGATGCTCTTCGTCATTACAAATATTATTTCCCGCAGAAAAAAATTCCTGATCTCATCACATTTGTTTCGCTGTTCAACTATGCTGTAATTTCCACTGACTCCGTTCTCGGCATCGGTCTGGATATGTATCTCGGCAGCGAATCGAAATATTACGCTTCGCTTGGTTTTCCCGAATACAAGATTCAGCACATGCGTAAAGAATATATTTCGCTTGATGCAATGCGCGGCTGGCTCGAAAGCGAATTTCCGTTTGACGAAGGCAAGCATAATTTTTTAAGCCACCTCATCTATAAAGGAAAAATTCTTTATGCACTTGATGCCATGTTTCCGAAACTGAGTGACACATTGAAAACCGGTTACTCCGCCTCGCAGTTTGATTGGTGCTATGAAAACGAAAAAAATATCTGGTCATTTTTTATAGACCAAAAACTTTTGTTTTCAAATTCGGTGGAGCAGTACAGTAAATATATTTCAGAGGGACCTACCACGAACGGTTTCCCGAAAGAATCTCCTGGCAACATTGCAGCATTCACTGGCTGGCAAATTGTTAAATCATATATGAAAGAAAACTCTGACGTGTCGTTAGAAAAACTCATGAATGAAAATGATGCAACTGTTATTCTCAAGGACTCTAAGTACAAACCGAAAAAGTAAATTCTCCACCCAACTTCAAACTTCAAACCTAAACTTTTTCCATGGAAGAAACAAAACTCAACTACTCCGTCATCACCATCAAAGTCGGACTTGATGCACAAGGCATGCCTGAAGAAATTCAGTGGAAAGCAACCGGCAGCGGAATGGAAAACATAAATCACAGCAAGGCGTTCTTGCTTTCCATCTGGGATAAGAAAGACCAAACCTCTCTCCGCATTGACCTCTGGACAAAAGACATGCTCGTTGACGAGATGAAACAATTTTTTTATGAAACGCTCGTCACTATGGCAGGCACGTATGAAAAAGCAACCAGCGACAAAGAGCTTGCAGGTGAAATGAAAAAATTCAGTGAAATGTTCGGTGCAAAATCAGGAGTGCTTAAGTGAAATTAAGTATTAGGTATTAAGTATTAAGAAGTGCAGTTGCGGAAAGCCAATAACCAATAGCTAAAAGCTTTCTTTTCTATTTCTTCTCTCACTCTCAAAAATTTTATTCGTCTCCTTAATATAATTCAGAATTTGTTTCTGTCCGGTTTTTTCTTTTGCAGAAGTGATTATTGACACCGGAAGTTCTTCCCACGTTTCCTCCAATTGTTTTTTGTAAGCACTGACACTTTCTGACAACCCGAACTTTTTCAACTTGTCTGTCTTTGTAAAAAGTATGACAAATGGAATTGAATTCTCAGCAAGAAATTCCATGAAGGATAAATCGTTTTTCTGAGGAGGAACATTTATATCTCCCAGAATAAAAACGGTCATCAGATTTTTTCTGTTCAGTAAATAATCGGTCACCATGGTTTTCCACTTAGCCCTTTCGCTGCGCAGTGTTTTTGCAAAACCATATCCCGGCAAGTCAACTAAGTACCACGCCTTATTAATATGGAAGTGATTGATGAGCTCTGTCGTGCCGGGTGTTGAAGAAATGCGCGCAAGGTTATTCTGACCAACTAGCATGTTAATGAGAGATGACTTGCCCACGTTGCTTCTCCCCGTGAAAGCGTACTCAGGAAATGCCGGCTTCGGGCAATCCTCATGTCTGGCTGAGCTGACTGTGAATTCAGCGGTGTGTACTTTCATCGGAAGGAAAAATGTTTTATTTTTTTAATCTCTTGTCGAGCCATGCAGAAAGAATCTTGTTGAATTCTTCCGGCTGCTCCATCATGGGCGCGTGACCGCATTGGTCAATGAAAAATAAATCGGAGTTAGGCATGAGCGAGTGAAATTCTTCGGCAACAGCAGGAGGTGTGATGGTATCATTTTTTCCCCAGATGAGACAAGTGGGAATATTGATGCCCTTTAACTCCTTGCTCATATTGTGACGTATGGCTGACTTGGCAAGAGCAAGAACGCGGATGAGCCGTCCTCTGTCGTTCACGGTCTGATAGCATTCATCAACTAATTCTTTTGTTGCATGTTTCGGGTCGTAAAAAGTTACTGCCACTTTTTGTTTGATGAAGTTGTAATCTTCTCTCCTCGGAAAAGTTCCGCCCATCGTGTTTTCATAAAGCCCTGAACTTGCTGTGAGCACTAGATTTTTTACACGCT